>CAIUQW010000032.1 GCA_903901395.1 uncultured Chlorobiales bacterium
AGACCGACGATCTTGCCGTCGGGAATGTAGGCCACATGCGCCTTGCCGAAGAAGGGGAGCATGTGGTGCTCGCACATCGAGTAGATGTCGATATCCTTCACCAGCACCATCTCGTCGTACGACTCGGTGAAAACCGCCTGTTTCAGCACCTGTTCAGGATCCTGCCGGTATCCCTTGGTCAGGAATCTCAACGATTTGGCGACCCGCTCGGGCGTCAGGAGCAATCCCTCGCGCTCCGGATTCTCGCCAACCCCTTTCAGCAAGGTATGGACGGCATCAGCCATCGATCCGAGCGACTCCTCTTCACGATCCTGCGACTCGTCGAAGCAGTCGTCGAGATCGCATGAAGCCAGAGACTCTCTGATACGGTTATTCTCCAAGGTAGGTGACACTGTTTTTTCCTGTTTCATGTATGGTAACTTCATGGAGGCTGACCTCCTGTTTGGTAATGGTTTTCAGCCGGGATTCGAGAATCTCCCAGACGGTGATGGCAAGAATCTCTGTTGTCGGCACATGGCCTGCGAGTTCGCCGACCTCGTGGTTCAGATGCCGGTGGTCGAACCGCGCGACAATCTCCTCTTCGAGAATCTGCTTCAGCGCCTTGAGATCGAAAAGGTAGCCGGTTTTCCGGTCGATGATACCTGAAAGGGTGATTTCAAGCATATAGTTGTGACCATGTCCGTACTCTCCCGAACATTTTCCGTAGAGCTGCCGGTTCTCCTCGTCCGATAGTTCCGGGTTGAAGAGCCTGTGGGCAGCATTGAACTCGATTTTGCGTGTAACGTATATTTTTCTCGGCTTTTCGAGGATGTCGTTCATCGACAGTATTGCTGAAGTTTCGTTGTTCGCCAGCCAGCATAAGCCGGATGTCGGAGTATATGGCGTGATTTTTCAGATAAACCCGAACGACAGATTATAAGTTTCAGCCTCCAGAAGGTGTTGATCTCCGACGCTGCGTTTGGTGACAACGATACAACATCTGGAGACGGAAATGAAACGGTAAACCGGTGCAGCCTGTTTTTATGACAGATCATGCCGGATAAGTGCATTCCTGTTTCGGTAATCAATGGTATTGTCCGCTGTGATAGCGGTGGCACGAAAATTTCACGAACAAACAAACCAATCCCCAATGGCCAAATCACTTGACGATCTTATCAGGACAAGCGAGATTCCTGTATTCATCGATTTCTGGGCTGACTGGTGCGGCCCGTGCAAAATGGTGTCCCCGGCGGTCAAGCAGCTCGCCAGCGAGTTCAAGGGACGGCTCACCGTAGTGAAAGTCAACGTCGATCAGCAGCCGGAAGCAGCTTCTAAATTTCAGGTTCAGGGCATACCAGTGCTCATGCTTTTCGTTGGCGGCCAGCTCAAATGGCGATCCGCCGGGGCAATACCGTACCAGCAGATGCGCCAGGAGGTGCTGAAAGTGATCGGGTGATTTTCTTTAATTTTTCAGATCGTACCGATCAGTCCGATCCGACAGATCAACTTCCACGCCCCTAACGCAAAAGGGCGGCCATCTGTAGCCGCCCTTGATTGTCAGTCATTTCGCCGGTTCAGCAGCGTGACGTAATAGAGCAACTGCATGATCGCCTGAGCGGCGGCGGCGACGTAAGTCAGCGCGGCGGCATCAAGGACGGCGTTGACTCCCTCCATTTCGCGTTGCGAGAGAATGCCCTGCGATACCAGCAGCTCCTTGGCGCGGCGGCTGGCGTCGAACTCCACGGGCAGCGTCACCAAAGCGAACAGTGCCGCACCTGCAAACAGGATGATGCCCGCCCAGGCCAGTGAGCTTCCGAGCACACCGTGCATGAAAAGACCGATCATGAAGAGGATCGGCCCGAGGTTGCTTCCGATGGAGACGGCGGGCACCATTGCTGAGCGGATGGCGAGCGGCGTGTAGCCCGTTTTGTCCTGCAAGGCGTGCCCGGCTTCGTGTGCTGCCACGCCCACCGAAGCGATGCTTGGCAGACTGTAGACCTCCTCGCTGAGACGCAAAACCTTGTTGCGCGGGTCGTAGTGGTCTGACAGCATTCCGCTGGTCATCTCCACGTTGACATTACCAAGTCCGCCGCGCTGAAGCAGCCGCATGGCGGTTTGGGCGCCGGTGAGTCCGCTCTGGGTCGAAATTTTTGAATATTTTTTGAAAGCCGATTTGACCTTGAACTGCGCCAGTATGGCGAGAAGGAGCGGCGGAATGACGAAAAGGTAATATGATGGGTCGAAGTGAAACATGGCTTTATCGAAAAATAAAAGTTGAATGGATGCACGATGTAAATCTGTCAAAAAAACGGCAATGAATCAAGAAAGGTTTCGCCAGATTGTGGATGCAAGCGTTGTACATCGTAGTCGGCATCTGCCAATCGCACTTCTTTTAGACGTAAAAAGCAAGAGATTCTTGCATAACAGGCGTGTCCAACAGGGTTTTGGCCAAAAAAAAAGCCGCCCGAAACTGCTGGACGGCTTTAGTGGTGGGGACAGGACTTGAACCTGCAACCTTCGGGTTATGAGCCCGACGAGCTACCAATTGCTCCACCCCACGATGTTATGGGCTTAAATCTAAGAGAATAATTGGATTGTGCAACTGAAATCCCGGAAAAGTGGAAAAAAATATCCGCGCTGGATTTTTTCTCGCTCTCAGTAACCTCTTTCCATAATAATTGCTCATCTATGGAAGAGGTAAAGCCAGGTTCAAAAAGAAATCATGGGTGGTAACCGACGAATTCAGAGGAAAGAGTGTCGTCATTGATACCTCGTCGAAACGATATCCGAATAAAGAATACATAAGAAAGGCGGGCTGAGGCAGAAAACCGATACCCGATCGGGTCATTTTCTCAGTGATCATGGATGTGCCCAGATTGGGATGTCATCGGCAACAGTGAATCTGCTATTTTTTCATAGAGCGTTCGATAAGCCAAGAATTGAGAATTTCCCCTGTTTTTTTTGCAATAGGGAAACAAAATGGTTCCTCGCTGTTTCAAGTGGGTAAGCTGAAATTGAGTTTACCGCTGATCAGGTAAATCATCGTGATGAGATTTCTGTGCGTGCGATAGCCCCGCGCTCGCGCTTTGGCGGCCTGAACCAGACTGTTGAGACCCTCCAG
>CAIUQW010000033.1 GCA_903901395.1 uncultured Chlorobiales bacterium
TACCTGCTTGTCAAACAGGTGCCTCTTCAGAATCGGAAAGATGTTTTGCGGGCCGCTCGTACTTGAAGATGCAGACGGCGCTGCCGAAAGCCTGACGACAGAGGATTTCGCCCTTCATCTCGGGGAAAGCTCGGCGAGTTGCGGCCATGTCGAGTTCGCAGATGACATGGCAAGGGGTCTCATATCCGAACTCCCGACACACCTCCAGCCAGGGGCAGATGCGCTGGATTTCGAGCACAGCGTCGATATCATGGTTGGTGATGTCCACCACATCCATCTCCATGCCGATTGCCTCGAAAACGGGCACCGCCGCCCGGAACGCCTCGGCAAGCGTGGGCATGGCG
Organism: uncultured Chlorobiales bacterium; assembly: GCA_903901395.1. GTDB lineage: Bacteria > Bacteroidota > Chlorobiia > Chlorobiales > Chlorobiaceae > Chlorobaculum. The sequence goes on from CAIUQW010000033.1 coordinate 345, forward strand.
AGCATCGGCCCCATGCGCTCTTTCTGCAACTCGGGAAAACCTTCGAGCATGGTTTCCCAAGCCGCAGCCTCGCCGTGCTTTTCGCTCAGCTCCCTGAATCGCGCGAACTTCTTTCTCGCCGATTCGATCAGTTCCGTATGTATCTCCCCCATCGCTCGGTCTCCCGCTTGAAGTTTGTCTCACCGTGATTGCTGTTGTTCAGCAATGGCAATTGTTATAATATAGCGTGTTTCGCCATCGATCCGATGTAATCTTCGCCCTTGTTCTACGGCGCATGCCGGTCATACGAGAATACATCATCAATCCATTGAAACTGCCATGCGGATTTCCACTGAACCAGTTCGACGAGTGTATCGATGACATAATCCTGAAGCGCGGCCTGACCTATTTCAGAAATGGTTCGGTGCATGAACCTCAAGAGCGCGCTCCTGGTGAGTAGGAGGCGATTGTCGATAGCGAGTCGCCTTAAACCGTTCGGCTCGTCATCGATCACGACGAGGTGGTCGAACATCTTTGCGGGTGCCCGTACGACGCGAGGCCGGTCTGCAAGCTTGTGGCAGCGGTGCTCTTCTATCTCCCAAGGATGCGCTCGGTCTGAAAGAATAAAAGAAGTCTGCCAACGGTGAGGGCGCAAAAAAACCAGCGAAACGCAAACCTGTCGAGGAACGTGCCGGTATGGCGCAGAATGCTCAAACTTGGCGGGCAGGAAAAGGTTGTCGAGCTTGTCGCATTTTTGCGAAAGACATCACTCAACGAACGGCATTGATGGAGGAGTTGAACCGGGTGTGATCGATATTGCGTTATCCTCGCTCCGGCGTCAGGGAAACTACCGGAACATCGTTTGAATCCCTCCCGAACACCTGGATATGCCCCGTCTGCGGCGTGGGAAAAGAAGATTTCACGAAAGCGTGATCGAATTCTGTTGCCCCGGTTTATTATCGATTGATAAATCAGGGTGATCTGTTTCTACGGATTCGATGCCTTGATAAATTTCATAAGCTTTTCGATCTGCAATTTGAGATCGTAGATTTCATAGTTCGGCTCGAAATGCTCTGTCACATATCGCGCCACATCGACTTTTGATGCTTGAGTCTCTTGTCCTTTTTTCCCTTTGATACGCAAGCAATTATCGTATCTCTCAAAATTGGATAACAGCGTTGCATTTTTATTTACAAAGTTTATCGCCTCTTTCAGTTGCTCTTGAGGTATATAATTCTCTATCTCTCGCCCATCGGTTATCCACGCATGACCCGGTCCGGAATCAAATTCCGTTCTCAGTCGCTGCTTTGTCTCATTGATTCTTGCGCCTTTCTTCGATTTATCGCTATCGATGAGGATAACACCTCTGCGATTCAGACGACGAAGAGAGATAAAATCATCGACTTTATCAGAAATATCTTCGTTCGTAAGATGCGCTGCTAATCTTCCACCATAAAACATGATACTGTAATGAATGCCTTCGATATATTCTAGATTTCTGTGTTGAATCCAGTAATTCAGATATATCCTGTCCGAAGGCCCCTCGACCCAAATCACGCAATTGGCTTGCAGCAAATCAGATGGATGATACCCCAAATCTTCACAAATGGCTGATCGATGATTATCGGATGTTACTCTTTCAACAACCGATGCGGCATTCTCAAGCCGTACATGATAAATCTCGACGCCCTTGACATCCATGAAGGCCGCCGAGTGGGTGCTGATAAAATACTGGTTTGAAGTGTGTTCGATAAGATATTTCAGCAACTTCTTTTGCAGTATGGGATTCAAATGAATCTCCGGCTCTTCAACACAAATAACGTAATCATTGAGCACCGTGGCTGCTGACGCCAGAATGATCACCTCATGCATTCCGATCCCAAGAGACTCAATCGGCAGCGTTTTACCATCCATATGAACCAGAATCGTATCTCTTTCATGTGGTATTTCAATGACGGCTTCAGGATTATCGATAACAGACCGGACAAAATGAGTTATTTCATTAAAACGTTGTTTATCTATTTGACTATGAACATCAGGATTCTGCAAACGCGCAAGTCGATCTATTATCCCAAAGCCCTCGAAGCCATCAGAACTTGACCCTTTTTTCCCAATTTGACGGATAGCGGGTATTGTAATAACATTGTGAATAGGAGGATGTTCTGATTGCAATATTTTGATAACTTCAGGCTCCCATTCTTCTTTCCTTCTGCCAGCAGATTTTCTTGTCAACCCTTCCCATAAAACACTAATATCTTGATTTTTCAACTCGTCTATTGCATTACACCATGACTCAATCAATATCATTTCATTAGGTATTGATTTCAGACTCCAGCAAATTCCAGAATCATTACCAGAACACATTCGCTTCAGAATCATATCAATTATTATATCGAACGGATATGTTTGTATTCTGTTAATACGAGATAATAAACGCTCTCTCAAATCTCCTGCTCTTTCCCCATACCCAATAATCATTGTGGGTCTGTCAGGTAAATGATATGATAGCCGATCTAGATCATTGTTCTTTTTTTCTGTAGATTTTGCAATGATCTCGCTGATAAACCTCAGAATATTGACTTCCCTGAGTTATTCCTGCCAATAAACAGATTGACTTTTTCAAAGTTTTCGAAATACTGAATATCCTTTCCAAAACTTCGATAACCACCGATAGCAAGATTCTTGATTGGAAGAGTCATCGCTGTTCCTTCATTTATTGATAAGAATCACCTCACTACGAAATGTAGTCAAAAATACTTTTATCTTTCAAAAAGTTATCGTCACTCCATCTTGTTTTCCAGCGAGCGGCTGGTTGCAATCGCGGCGGCTTTGCCTGCGGGGTAGAGGCTGACGAGGAGGGTGAAGAGGATCGCGGCGAGGCCGACGGCAAGGAAGTCGCCGGGTTTCATGCTGACGGGGTAGGCGGTGATGATAAACGCGCTTTTTGACGGGAGCTGCACGATGCCCCAAAGCTCCTGCGCTTTGCAGATGAGCCACGCGATGAGCGAGCCGAGCGCCGTACCCGCGAGGCCGGTCAGGCCGCCTTCGACGATGAAGATCGTCATGAACTGCGGCTTTTCGAGGCCGAGGCAGCGGAGGTAGAACAGCTCGTGGCGCTTGTCGATGACCGTCATGGCGAGCGAGCCGCCGAGGCTCAGGAGCGCGACGAGGATCACCAGCATCAGCACGGCGAAGCTCGCCCACTTTTCGAGCTGCATTACGGCGAACATGTCGCGGTGGCGCTCGCCGAGCGTCAGCACGCGCAGCTCCTTCTCCAGCCGGTGCGCCGTAATCCATTGCTGCAATTGCACTTCAAGCGCTTCGTCGCTCACCCCAGCCTTACCCCGGATGTCGATGCCTGAGTAGCGTTCCCGCCCGAAGAGCAGGATGTTCTGCGCCATCTCGACCGGCGCGAGCACGTAGCGGTCGTCGAAAACTTTTTGCAGCGAGAAAGCGCTCTCGACTCTCGCGTCGCTCATCGACAACACCGGCATAAGTTCCGGCTGCGAAAAGGCTTGCAGACCAGCGGAAATCAGCTCCGGGCTGAAGAGGCGCACCGGCTGATCAGGATAGAGCCGCAACCGTTCGGCAAGCAGGCTGCCCGCCGAGATACCTCCGGCGGAAAAATACGCATGCTTACGCGACGTATTTTTCATCATATAGCGCTGCGCTTCGCCAGTAATTCCGCGAACCATGATCAGTTCGCTCTTTCCCGCCGCGGTGATGATCGCCTGCCCCTCGACGAAGGGTTGCGCCGATTCAATGCCGTCGAGCCGTGCGATGGCCGCGAGCAGCGAGTCGCTCACGACGAGCGAGCGGCCTTGCGCGGGCGCGATCTGCACCGGCCCTTCGACGGTCGTAAAGAGGTCGCGAGCCAGGCTCTGGAAGCCGTTCAGCACGCTCATCACCACGAGCAGCGTCGAGACGCCAATGACGATCCCCGCGAGGCTGATGCCCGAGATGATGTTGATCACCCGGAAGCGCTTCCGCGCGAAACTGTAGCGCCCGGCAATCCATATACCCGCTTTCATCGGCTCCTCCTCATGTGGTCAATGCGACGCTGGGCCGGAGCGAGGCGGCCACGCGCGATGGAATGAAGGCAAAAAGCAGCGTCAGAACCGCCACGCCCGCCGATACGGTGAGGTATTGCAGTGGGTCGATTTCAAGCGGTACGTGGCGAATGAAGTAACTTTTTTCGGGCAGCGTAATCAGGTGGAAGCGTAATTCAAAGAGCGACAGGCCGAGCGCAAACAGGTTGCCCAAGCCGATGCCGACCAGCGAAATCATGAACGCCTGCCCCATGAACACCATGCTCACGGCGCGAGGTTCGAGGCCAAGCGCGGAGAGCATCCCGATCTCCTTCGTTTTTTCGATGATCAGCACGAGCAGTGTCGAGACGATGTTGAACACCGCCACGACCGTGATGGTGATGATGAGCAGCGGCATGATGTTTTTCTGGAGCTTCAGCCACTCGAAGAGATTGGAGTAGCGCTCATACACCGTGTAGGAGTAAAACGGATAGCCGAGCCGCGACGCGACGGTCGCCGAAATCGTGCTCAACTGGCGCATGTCGGAGACATTGGCCTCGTAGCCCGAGATCATGCCGGGATGGTAGAGTTGCTGGAGCCTCGTGAGATCGGCGAAGACGACGATGTCGTCGAACCCTTCGGAGAGGCCGGTGTCGTAGATACCCGCAACTTGCGCCACATGCAGATCGAGGCTCGACAGCAGCTCCACGACGCTCTCCTTGCCGGTGAGACTGGATGCGCCTTTTTTGCCCGCAATGCCAACGATCATCAGCCGGTCACCCGTCTTGATGCCAAGATTGTCGGCCAGTGTCTTGCCAAGAAGGATTGGCAGCGGCCCGTCCGCCGAAGCTGGAGCCGCGGCGAGCAGCGCCGGGCCGTTCCGCAGAAAGCGCGAACTCTCGCGGGGATCGATTCCCTGAAGCATCGCCGGAGCAATGTTGCTGCCCGCAGAGGCGCTCCCGGCGCGGCTTCGGAGCATCACGTTCACTTCGAGAAACGGCGACGCCGTCGCGATGCCCGGCACGCTTTTCAGTGTCTGGAGGTCGCGGCGGGTCTCAGCAAAAAGCCGCTCATCCGGCTGGCGCACCTGAAGATGCGAGGTGAAACTGATGAGCTTGCCCTCGATAACCGAAGCAAATCCGTTGACAATCGACAGCGTCAGAATCAGCGCCGCAGTCCCCACAGCGATGCCAATCACCGACGCCAGCACGATAAACGTCGGCTTCGACAGCGACCGGGGCTTGAAGGCAAACCGCCTGGCAATGTACAATTCAGCTTTCATCTGTTGTTCATATCAACCCCTCCCAATCAACAGGACAGCTTTTAGAGAAAATTAGGTTTGCTAAGGCAGCCCCATCGGGGGCTGATTTTCTTGATAACCGGTTGCGGAAACCTCGCTTATGAGTGACTTGTGGCGTCGAACCGTGTTGTAATTGTCAAACCATTACCTCAAGCCCTTGTGAAGCTCAAGACCATCCGTCAGCGCATTCAGGTAAATGTACTCATATTTGACGCTTCTCCATAACCGCTCGATGAAAACGTTACCGATAGCTCATCCATTTCAGTACATCGAGAGCTTTGGCTGCTCATTTTTCAGAAGTGCTGTGGTGAAAACCTCGCGGCTGAACTGGTTGCTCTGATCAGTGTTGAGGTTCTCCGAGGCGCCATGCCTGCGGATGGTTTCGCCGCTTTCGGCTTTCATCTTCACGGAGACTGATTGGTTGAGCACAAAGGGACTATTCAGCCCGATATACGCCATCAGGCACATAAACCATCACCATTAGGTATATGGGTGAGGTCGAGCGCCCAGACAAGGACACTGTGCGTCAAGTTCAGGTTCCTGAAAAGATGGGGATAGGCCGTTTTGGCTGGCGGGTTAAAAAAGGGTACGGCTGGGGCCGATTGCATCGAGTCGCATATGAGTCGATACATCCGCCCCAACCGATTGATGTTGCTCTTGCAGCTTCTACTCCAACATGCGATAAACGCCGTAGTAGGACTGTGTTACCTCAGTTGGAAATGGAGAAAGGGCCTTGCTGAGTCAGTTGGTTGACGGTGTTTGCTGTTGTTGAAATCTGTCTGGATTCAAGACTCCGCCTCATTCCCAGATAAGGCAATAACATTATGCCGTTGTCAGTCAGGCCGCAATATTTTTTTTTCTCGATTCAATAGCTCTCATCAGAACTGCGCCGATTCCGATCAGCGCAACGCTGGCAGGTTCAGGCACAACTCCACCCTGGCCGCCAAGATCTCCAGTTCCTGAGTTGTTAACTTGAACATAGAGTTTGCTGCTCCCACCACGGCCATCCGTCCCGGTACCGTTATACACACTTTGCAATCGCGCGCCTAAATCGGTAAAAGTTATGTTTTCATTTGCCGTGAGCGTAAAACTGGTCGATTGAATATCATCCCCTTTTCCGATTCCAGGTTTTCCAATTTCAACCCCGCCATCAAAAGAATAGATATTTCCATCGCCCTGCATGTTCGCATCTTTTGATTTTGGCAATGTGTCTACACGGCCCGCATTATCGAAAACATAAGAGGTCACCTTTGGGCCACTCACGGACAAGCCCGTCAAGTTGCCATCCCAACTAAAATAGATGCCTCTGATGTCAGCAACAGTGCCTGCGCCCAGGCTGACGTCAACAGTGACGGAATGCGTTCCCGAACCAGTAACGGACATAATCACTTGCGAATTATCTCCGGTATACTCATCGAGAGTAAATACGAGTGGTGGCGTCGCCGGAGGCACAGGCACAGGATATGCCGCTAACGGGAATACTGCCGTCATCAACAAGGCTCCACTCAGTATACTTAGTTTTTTCATCACTATCTTCTCTCTTTGAAGAATTTTTTACACATGGTTTGTTGTCAGCCCTTAATGCTGCGACTCTCTCCAGCAACGACATACACAGCCCATATGAGGATCGCATCATAAATACATATATCACCTTTATTAAATTATACAAAAAATAGTGTTCATCCAATAGTACCGTATACTATTTCTGACTATTTATGAGCTATTCGATGGCTGCCGTTAGGGAGTCAGACATCCATAACTCATATTTTTGAAATGAATTAGCTATCCAGAATGGGAACAGCGGCTGTGATATTCTGTGATATTGTATAAACAGTAACGTGAGAGATTGAGAAGCGGCGAGTGATAAACAGTGAGAGAATCCTTTGAAAAATATCAAGTGCCGCAGTTGTCAGCCATAGACCGCTACGGCGTAATCCACCTCGCCATCACTGCAAGAGCGGCTGATACTCGACATGAGCTCTCGGACAAGCCGTCGTCTCACCTGAAATTCGGAATTCCGCTACACCATCCCCGACCATGCCGTTTTGATACCGGCAACCGCATCAGCAGCGCTTTGAATCGTTGTAGCATAGCCGAAAGCCGGGAATAAAAGATTCGCACTGATCAAGGTGAGAAACGAAGATGCGCCGCAATCGTCAATAGAAGTATTATGCGGGTATTAAGAGCAATAGACGGAAGGTTCGTTGATAAAATCAGCGACGTAACTGATTGTGTTAGAGGAAGAAACGTTTGATATGTATGGAAAGCAGCAAGAGTTGCCTTTTGTGCATGTCCGAGGGGGGCCCCCCGGGAGAGTTGCTCAGGTTTTTTCCGAGATATGCATTCGAAAAGCTCGAACAACAGTACCAAAGCAACCGATACACCAAATATTACACCGGCTGGCATCAGTTCGTCACGCTCTTGTTCGCCCAGATCGGCGGTCACGACAGCCTTCGCGGCATCGAGACGAGTCTCGGCGTGCACGCGCAGAAATGGTATCACCTCAGCCTGCAAAACATCCGGCGAAATACGCTGTCGGATGCGATGCAAAAGCGAACCTGGCAGATTTTCGAGGGGCTGTTCTACCGGCTGCTCGACAAGTGCAAATCAGTCACGCCGAAGCATCGGTTTCGTTTCAAAAACCCGCTCTTTTCGATGGACGCCACATTGATCGGTCTCTGCCTGAGCGTCTTTCCGTGGGCGGAATTTCGTCAGCGCAAAGGAGCCATCAAATGACACTACCTCTACGATCACAGCGGCTCTTTGCCTGCGTTCATGGTTATGACCGACGCCAAACACCACGAAATGCAGGTCGCCAAAAACGAGAAAAAGTTCGATTTTCACCTCTTACCGGACAGCATTGTTTCGTTCGATCGGGGCTATCTGGACTTCACTTGGCTGTACAGCCTTGAAAAGCGCGGCGTTTGGTTCGTGACCCGCGCTAAAAAGAACTTGCAGTACCGAGTCACCGGACAGCATCATCCGATCCAAAGCGACCAGGTTACACGCGATGAGCAGATCGAGTTGACGGTCGAAAAATCACGGCACAGTTATCCCAAAATACTGCGGCTGGTCAGCTACACCGACCCGGAAACCGGCAAGGAGTACGAGTGAAGCTGGCCGCCTCTACCATGGCCGCGATCTACAAATCTCGCTGGCAGATCGAACTGTTTTTCAAATGGATCAAGCTGAACCTGATAATCAAGTCCTCCTCGGCAACAGCAAGAATGCGGTTTTGAGCCAGATTTGGGTAGCGGTGTGCTATTATTTACTGCTGTGTCACATCATGCTTCAGACCAAATACGCCGGAACACTTCAGGCGCTCACCCGCATGATCGCTTCGCTGGTCATGGAGCCACGACTCAGCATCAAGATGCTGTCGTTCGATGACCGATCTATCAAATAATCAAGAGAATCCGTTACTCAATTCACGCTTTTTTAACCGGACAGTTATGACTTGAGATCAACAGATTTGGCTAAAGCCCCTATTATATATTGTCTTATTCATATCCCCCGGACTAAAGTCCGGGGCAATTGTTTAAGAGTTTTAATGGCCGGAGTAATAACCGGTCAGGAGTGTAATATTGTCCTTTATCCATTAACCTCGCTTTTCCTGAACCATGCGTCGCGGAAAAAGATGACGGCGGTCACGGCGAGTACCAGGATGGCGACTGACCAGATGAGGATTGAAAATTTCGCTCCGCCCTGATACATCCACCATGCGCCGAACAGGAAAAAGACGATGGAGGCTCCGATGCTGATCGCTTTTTCGGGCAGATTTTTGCCAAGCATCCGGCCAACGATCACGGCGAGGCCATCCGAAACCACCATGCCGACAGTTGAGCCGAGCCAGACCGGAATGAAGGGATGGTTCGTGGCGAGGCTGATCGTGGAGAGCATGGTCTTGTCGCCAAGTTCAGCCATGAAGAAGGTCGTGAAGACCAGCCAGAAGGGATTGACGCCGGTTTTGCACTCCCCTGCTTCATCGTCGTCGAGGCTGTCGCCGCGCAGCGTCCAGAAGCCGAAGATGATAAACGAGACGCCCGCGATGAACGCCACCCAGTCGCCTGGAAGAAGACCGCCGAGCAGCCATCCGATGCCAGCCGAAAAGATATGCACGGCGAGTGTCGCCCAGAAAATGCCCCAAAGCACGACGCGCGTGTTGTAGCAGGTCGCGAGCGTCAGCGCCACGAGCTGGGTTTTGTCGCCCAGCTCGGCGAGAAATATCATGACGAGGGAGAGCCAGAATGCGTCCATGGATTGGAACAAGGTTACTGATTGGCGAATTGCGTGGCGGAAAATATCCCCATATAACCCATTGTTCCAAATCCGATAGCACTCGATCTGCCGATCATGCCTCCCTCTCCAAATCCAGATCGTGATTGACGCTCATCCGCATCCCTGGCCGGTTTTTACCAGCCTGGCCGTATCGATTCCCTTCAGACGCAACTGGTCGAGTAGTTGCCGATAGATCGCCTCATCCATATACGGCGTTCTCGACAGTATCCAGCAACGCGAGCCATCCGGATTTGACACCAACGCCCACGAGTAATCCTCCGCAAGCCCGATGACCCAATAATCCGCTTTTATCACTCTGAAAAAGGTGACGATCAGTTTGGCATTTCCGCTGCCCGCAACCGGCACGGCGGTCGCTCGAATCGACGACTCCCGTCCGTTTCTCCGGCACGAATTGCGCACCATCACCCGACCTTTCGTGGCGTCGAAGGTGTACTCGGCTTTCGTGTTTGCGCACCCGCGCTGCTGTTTGCCGGGAATGGCGGCGATTTCATACCAGGTGCCACAATATCTCAGCACATCGACCTCAGGCACAGCGCCCGGCCCGCTGACAGGAAAATAATTCCGTAAAAATTTTTTGAACATAACTCAAGCATTGAGCGGTTTTGTCAAAAAAGTGCATCCTTCTCTAAACCAGAGTTCGTAACGGCAAAGTTTCACACTCTCAACGTTCCCATGATCGTAACGCAATGAATTGATTGTTTTTGTCGTTGTTTTTCAATAGCATTCAAAGAAAAACAAACTTCTAATATTTGTTGTTGTCATGCCATCTATCCGCATCGCAAAGCCGACAGACATCGAATCATGCGCCCGATTGCTGGGCATTCTGTTCAGCCAGGAACACGAATTTACGCCAGACCAGCAAAAACAGGAGGCCGGACTGAGTATGATTATTGCAGATCCATCGATTGGCACGGTTTTCGTGTGCGAAGAGGCCGGAAACATTGTCGGCATGGTCTCGGCGCTGAATCTGGTCAGTACAGCAATCGGCAAAAAGGTGCTGCTTCTCGAAGACATGATCATCGATCCCGTCTGGCGCGGCAAGAGGATCGGCGCGATTCTGATCGAGCACGTCTGCCGCTGGGCGCGCGAGGAGGGCTATGGCCGGGCGACGCTCCTGACTGACGGCGACAACATCCCGGCACAGCACTTTTACGAGGCGCACGGTTTTATCCGTTCGACGATGGTAGCCTACCGGAAACGGCTGTAACATCGAAAGGGAGAACGCTTATGAACGTCAAAGAAAGCGAACCGGAACAAGGCGAAAAACAGGCCTGGATGTGCGGCGAGTGCGGCTACATTTACGATCCCGCGGAGGGCGACCTCGATACGAACATCCGTCCAGGTGTGCCGTTCGACAAACTTCCGGAGGATTGGATCTGCCCGGTCTGCAATCGCCCGCGAGACCAGTTCACTAAATTTGTCTCACAACTCTGAACATCAAAAAAACAACTGTAGTACCATGGAACAGTGGAAATGCGATATCTGCGGATACATCTACAATCCCGAAACCGGCGACCCCGAAGGCGACATCCCCGCCGGAACCTCATTTGAATCTCTCCCCGACACATGGATGTGCCCAGTCTGCGGCGTGGGTAAAGAGGAGTTCACGAAAGCGTAATAGTGACAGACAACATCGATAGTTATCGCCAGATTCTGCAGGGGCGGATCTGCGTATACGACTTTTTTTTTCGCAGATTTATTAATTCAGTCAATAAAAATCGCAAATATGATATATTGCGAGCATGGATAAAACAGATATCAGTAATATCTCTGAGCGGAAGCGCGCTTTATTGCGCAAACCGATAATACGCTTGCGAAAGCAAGGCAGCGGGAACACTGAAATCGCTGAACTTTTATGGTTCTCCCTGGCAACAACAATTTGTTGGTGGAAACGATGCCAGCGAGAAGATCAATCGATGCTTGCCGAACCGAAACCCGCTCGAAAACACTTTAAACAAAGAAGTCTGAAGCCAACGCAGGAAAAGCAGATTCAGAAAATGATTGTCGATCATTGTCCTGAACAACTACAATTTCCTTTCGCGTTTTGGGATCGTCAGGCAATTGAACCTCTGATTCTTCAGCAGTTTGGCATTATCATGCCAATTCGTACAGTTGGCCACGATCTGTCACGCTGGGACTACACTCCACAGCGTCCGGCGGAAGTCGCGCGCTGGATGCAGGAGGCCTATCTGGCCATCAAAGCAAAGGCAAAGACTGAAAACGCTGAGAGTTACCGGGCTGACGAGAGCGGCATCGCGACCAATGGCAATCTGGTCAGAGGTCATGCCTCTGCCGAAATAACGCAAGAATTACGGCTGAATACCCGCAGGAAACATATCCGTATGATTTCTGCGATCAACAATCAGGGCAAGTTTCGTTTTATGCTCTATGAAAATATGATGAACAGCAAAAGAAAGATCGATTTCATGAAGCGTCTGATCAAAGATGATCATCGAAAAGATATCCTGATTCTTGACAATTTGAAAGTACATCATAGCATACCGGACAAAGAATTACCGGGAAAAAATGCGGAAAAGATTGAGGTTTTTTATTTGTCATCATACTCACGGGAATTGAATTCTCACGAGTATCTGAACAATGATTTGAAACAAGTCATGCATGGCAATTATAATGGAGCAGCACGATCAAAAGCAGCAATTCACTACAAGACGATTTCGCATATGCGACACCTTCAGAAATCTCTCCGTAAAGAAGATAATCTGTTTGATCATCCCTATTTTCGCTACGCCGAGAATTGACACTTTTTATAGCTGAAGTAATAATTTTAAAACGACTACTTTTATGAGCGAATTTCCAAACTGCCCGGAATGCAACTGCGAATACACCTATGAAAACGGCACCCTGCTCGTCTGCCCCGAGTGCGGCCACGAATGGAGCTGCTCTGAAACGGGCGATGGCGAGGCGACGCGCATCTGGAAAGATGCCAATGGCAATATCCTGAAAGACGGCGACACCGTAACGGTGATCAAGGATCTGAAGGTTCGCGGAGCGTCATCGGTGCTCAAAGGGGGCACGAAGGTGAAAAATATCCGTCTCGTCGAGGGCGATCACGACATCGATTGCAAGATCGACGGCTTCGGCGCGATGCAACTGAAATCGGAATTTGTCCGGAAGGGGTAAATCATGCAAACATTCGATTCAATGGAGTTGCTCCGCGAGTTGTTCGAGGAGTACAAGGAGTGGTATTTCAGCGTCGCCGAGGAGGACGGAGTTTTGCCGCGTTCGATTTCGGGGATTGACGCCGATGGCAAGCAGTTCATCTACCTGCTCGACGGGCTGACCCTGCAAACGATGGCCCGGAACAAATATCTGCGCTTCGTACTCGACGCGCGCCGCTCGGTCGTTTACGCCTATGGCGGTCTGGCGCTGCGGGGCGACAGCGATCTCGGCGAGATCGAGGAGGTGCTCGACGTGGTTGCAGCCAGCGCGGAGCGCTACATCACGGGCCACTGGAAGGTGATGCGCGGCGAGGATGGCGGCATTACCAGCCTGATGCCGATGGGCGTCCGGGAGGGCGACGATCTGGAAAAACAGTCATCGACATGGTTTCTGGCTGGAGCCATCCGCTTCACCGACGCTGAAAAGCTCAAATACGGCGCTCTCTGGGATGAGGCCAAGCCCGAGGTGCTGTTCCACGACCGGAACAGCGAAGGTTGAGCAGATTTCCAGCGAAAACCCGACAGCAGCCTCTCTTGTCGGGTTTTCGCTGGAACCACCCAATCAGATTCCCTACCATGCGTACGACAACCGGAGCGTCGCTCCGTCGTCCACAGGCAAAACTGAAATCTTCACTCCCCTGTCATCGAAACGAGAGGTAAACAGTACGTCACTCAGAATGCCGAGCGCTGCTCCGGCAACTACGTCATAGCGGTGATGCGCATTGGCCTCCACCCGACTGTAACCGACAAACCCCGCCGCCGCATATGCCGGAATTCCGTAGTTCCAGCCATAGCGCCGACCGATGAAATCCGCCGCCGCGAACGAAACCGATGTGTGCGCCGACGGAAACGAATGCTTGCCTCCATTCGGGCGCGTTGCATCGATGGAATACTTCAGTCCATAGGTCACTCCCGCCGTCAACGCAAGAGCTTCCGCCAACTGCACGCGGCCATCTGCATCATCGTTCCGCAAGGTCATCGCGCCGCCAAGCAACGGAAGAGCCACGCTCAGCGCGGTTCCGGCAGTTTCGATAGCGTCGGATGCTCGGGTTTCAGCGCCTCCGGCAGCAAGGAATAAGAAGAGCAGAAGAAAGTGTTTGAGGAGCGTTGATGCGCGATTCATACTGATTCAAGATTATTGGTTGACAAAAGATGGATGTTGCCGTTTCGAGCGTTCATCGCATTTGGAGGCTGATTGAAAACGATCCGGTCACGACTCTTCATGCCTGCCGCCGTGCGCTTCGTACCGTTGCGCGATCTCCTTGACCATGCGGTCGAAGTCGCTTTCAAAAAGCCTGTCCTGAACGATGCGGTACTTTTCGAACTCGCTTTCTGCATAGGCTTTGGCAATTTCCGCCGTCACCTTTCCGGCATCCTGAAGTATTTCACGGTCGGTGGCTGCAATAAAACGATTGAGCCGGGTTTCCCAGTCCTGCATGGTCATGGGCATTTTTCGCAGGGCCATGTCTTCGGCGATGTCAAGGTAAGCGTTTACAAGCCGAGCCAGTTGCGCTATTTCGTGTTCAGTGAGGTAGTTTTTAGCTACGATTACATCGAACTTCTGAATTTTTCCGCGTGGCGCATCCTTCCATGTGGTCAGGCCCATATTGATTTTTTCAGCATCGGCACGGTGATAAATCACTTCTGATGCCGTCTGACCGTGGATGGCCCAGTGTAATTTGTTATGTACTGTTGCGAAAAAGCGTTTCGTCGCCTGAGCTGTTACGTCATAATCAATGGATGTTGCGTAGATGTCGGTGATCTTCTGGTAGAACTTGCGCTCCGAAAGGCGTATTTCACGTACGCGCTGCAACTGCTCTTCAAAGTACTGTTCCGTCAGAATGGAGCCGCCATTTTTAATCCGTTCATCATCCATCACGTAAGCTTTGATA
>CAIUQW010000034.1 GCA_903901395.1 uncultured Chlorobiales bacterium
ACCTACGTGCCGCGAGGCGACGGCGCGGAGCATTACGCCGTGAAGCTGCGCTATCTGGCTGATATGAAAGCATTTATTTCCAGGCTGATCGCCGAAGGACGCGAAGTCATCCTTCTCGGCGACATCAACGTGGCGCTTCGTGACATCGATGTGCACCGCTCGCAGAACAAGCCCGGCGCGACCGGCCTGCGCCCCGAGGAACGGGCAGCCATTGAGGTGCATCTGGAGCTTGGGCTGCGCGACATCGTCCGAGAGCTGAATCCTGATAAAAAAGACCTCTTCACCTGGTGGCCCAACTGGAAGTTCGCCCGCGAGCGTAATCTCGGCTGGCGCATCGACTGCGTCTATCTCACTGACGGGCTGGCGGGGAAAGTCTCCTCCGTTTCGATCGATCTGGAGGAGAAAAGCTCCGATCACGCGCCGGTTTCAGTCGAACTCCCGCTCTGATCTTCTTGTGTTACAATGCCGTTAACAATGAGGCGTTGGAAAACAAAAGAAAAAAAATTACCTTGCATGTCCTAAAACGCCAATGGTGTTCGTGCGCCTGCATGAAGCCGCGAAGTCAGGGATGCGCAATACCTGTTTTCCGCCATCGGCACAGTTGCTCTCACTCAAGAACGATTGCGCTATGAACAAACTGAAACAGTACGAATGCACCGTCATCATTGACGGCGGCCTTCAGGATGATGCCATTGCCGCAGCGATGGAGCTGGTCAAAAAGACGATCAGCGACAAAGGCGGCGTGATCAACAATGTCCTGGAAGTCGGAAGAAGGAAAATGGCCTACCTCATCCGCAAATCTTCCATCGGTTACTACGCTCACATCGAGTTCGATGCCGCTCCCACGGTCATCGCCGAAGTCGAGCGCGTGTTCCGCTACGAAGAGAATATTCTGCGGTTCCTCATTATCCAGATGAGCTCCCAGCTGGTTGAAATGCGCAAGCGCGTCGAGAAGTACAGCGTCATGCTCGGCAGCCCGGAAGATCAGGCTGAACACGCGGCAGATGCATCGGCCAAAGGCTGAAGGCCGACCTCGCCCGGTTTATTGTATGAATGACGAAATGATCCCATTTGAGAACAAAACGGAGAAGATGCTATGGCGGAACTGAAAATGCCTGAAATCAACAGCGTCATAATTGCCGGGAACCTGACCAAGGATCCTGTCTTCAGACAGACCAATTCAGGCGGGACGCCAGTTGTCAATTTTTCCATTGCGTGCAATCGCAGGTTCAGGGACAGCAACCATCAGTGGCAGGAAGATGTCTGCTACGTCGGCATCGTTGCCTGGAACAAGCTTGCCGAGAGCTGCCGTGACAATCTGAGGAAAAGCTCGGCGGTGCTTGTCGATGGAGAGTTGCAGAGCCGCACCTGGAAAGCCCAGGACGGCACATCAAGAACCGTGGTCGAAATCAAGGCCAGGAGGATCCAGTTCCTCAACAAGAGAAAGAAAAACGGAGAGGAGGACGAGGAGGGCTTTATCGAGGACGAGTCGCATGACACCCATCACAGCCGTATGGACGATGACGCTGCCATGTACGAGTACAAGTACCTCACTTCCGACTGAGAACAGCGCTCCGAGTGCCGTAAAAATATACGGCAGATGACGAGTCGCAAGATCATGCAAGCAAAATTCTGAACAAGATCAATGAGACAGAAACCAGCACCGGCCAAGGGCAGCAAATCACTGAGCACCGCTCTGGCATCGAAAAAGAAAGTGTCGAAGAATCAGGTGATTTACTTCGACTATCGTGACGAGCGCAAACTCAAGCGTTTCATCAACGACCAGGGGAAAATTATTCCCCGCCGCATCACCGGCCTGTCGGCCAAAGAGCAGAGCCTCCTGACCCATTCGATCAAGTGGGCAAGGTTCCTGGCGATCATCCCCTACGTTGCCGACGAATACAAGTAAGTGGTTGTCCACGAAAGTTTAATTATTCAGAACGAGGAAAAAGACCGTGAAAATAATTTTAAGAAAAGATGTGGCAACCCTTGGCGATGCCGGTGAAGTGGTCACCGTCAAGAACGGGTATGCCAATAACTACCTGATTCCGCAGGGATATGCCATCCGCGCCACCGAGGGCACCCTCAAGGCGCTCGATACCGAGAAAAAGCAGCAGGCTCGCAAGATCGAGTTGCAGCGCAAGAACGCTCGTGACCTGGCCGCGAAGCTCGAACAGATGGCGCTGAAGGTTCATGCCAAGGCTGGCGAGTCCGGCAAGCTGTTCGGCACCGTGACCGCTGGTGACATTGCCGAAGCGCTGAAGGCGCAGGGCGTGGAGATCGACCGCCGCAAAATCCATCTCGAAGCTCCGATCAAGTCTCTCGGCAAATACGAAGCTGATGCGAAGCTCTTCATGGATATTACGGCAAAGCTGAACCTTGAAGTCGAAGCCGAAGGGGCCTCCGCGGAGTAATCTCCCGCTTCGCTCTTCCGATTTGCTGATTTTCTGAAATCAGCGAGTAAATTACGCCTCATGATCACCCGGTCATGAGGCTTTTTTTATGTTCCGCTGTTGTAAAATCATCAGGGCTGGCGTACCATTATGGTTGGACGGCCTCTCTTCAACGCCGCCGTACTTCGCGCAGTATCCAGCCAACCCAATCAGGGAGAGCACCATGAAACAAACTCTTCTTCAGGAAAAATACCCCATCTACATCCTCGAGCTCGACAAAGAAGAGACCAGTTACAGCAGCGTCGATGAGATCATTGCCTATTACCGCCAGCAGATCGAGGAGCATCCGTTCGCGGTGCTGATCGGCGAGTTCGACCATTACGGTCACACCGCCGCTCTCGAAGGGCCGATAGGCGAAGACATCACCGCCGCAAAAAACATCGTCTTCTGTTTCGGAAAAGAGTTGATGAATCCCAAGATGCTTGCCGTTCGTCCGCGCTCCATCGGCGTGGCCGAGATGGGCGGGCACTTTGTCATCAGCTTCCTCGAAGCGCCCCTTCCCGCAGCCAACACAACCATGGAGGAGTGGACTCTCGCGCTGAGGAACGCCGTAAACGCCTGAATCAAAAGGAGACAGAAAATAAAAAAGCCTCACGAGATCGTCCTCATGAGGCTTTTTTTATGCTTTGATTCTCTACGTCGGCGCCTGCTTCACGCCATGAACTGACTGAGCATCCGCACGTCGTTTTCGAAGAAGAGGCGGATGTCGTCGATCTTGTAACGCAACAGCGCCGTGCGATCAACGCCCATGCCGAAGGCGTAGCCGGTCCACTCCTCGGGATCGATGCCGCAGCTCTTCATCACGTTCGGATGCACCATGCCGCACCCCATGATTTCAAGCCAGCCGGACTTCTTGCAGACGCGGCATCCCTTGCCACCGCAAAGGTAGCAGGTGACGTCCACCTCCGCGGAGGGTTCGGTGAAGGGGAAAAAGCTGGGGCGGAAGCGCAGCTTCACATCGCTGCCGAACATCTGGCGGGCGAACGAGTAGATGGTGGCCTTCAGGTCGGCGAACGAGACGTTCTTGTCGATGTACAGACCTTCGAGCTGGTGGAAAACGCAGTAGCTTCGAGCGCTGATCGCTTCGTTGCGGTACACCTTGCCGGGGCAGATCACCCTGATCGGCGGCTTCTCGTCGAGCATCACGCGCACCTGCACTGGCGAGGTGTGCGTGCGAAGCAGCACGTCCCCTTCGGCTTCGCCGCGAGTGATGAAGAAGGTGTCCTGCATGTCGCGGGCCGGGTGGTTCGGCGGAAAGTTCAGGCGGTCGAAGTTGTACTCGTCGAGTTCAAGCTCCGGGCCGGTGGCGATGCCGAATCCCATCGCGGTA
>CAIUQW010000035.1 GCA_903901395.1 uncultured Chlorobiales bacterium
CCAATCCCGTTTCCGCCGAGCAGCTCGAAAAAATCTGCGCAATCCAGCCGCCCGAGCAGTTTCAGGTGAGTCTCGAAGGGCTGAAAAACTGCAATGACCGCATCCGCGGCGAAGGCTCTTTCGACAGCGTCATCGAATTTCTCGATCTCCTGAAGTCATGCAACGTCACCTCCGGAGTGATGCTGACGCTGCACGAGGAAAATTTCCACGACGTATTGCCGCTTGCCCGGTTGCTTGAAGAGCGTACCGATGCGTTCAATTTCACGCGCCTCTCGCAGGTCGGAGAGGGAGCCGCCCTCAGGCAGATTTCCCCCGGCGGGTACAAAGAGTTTCTCGAAGAGTATCTTGCCTTCGCGGAGAGCAGCCGGACTGCATCGTACAAGGAGAACCTGATCAACCTGATTCGCTGGGAGCGGGGCGAAGAGACGACCACCGGATGCACCGGTTCCGGCTGCGGCATCGCCTTTGACGGCATCGTGCTCCTCCCTGACGGCGAAGTGCATGGCTGCCGCAAAGTGCCCTCGCGCATGGGCAACCTGTGGGACGAGACGCTCGAAGAAATCTACTTCTCCCCCGCCAGCGCCGAACTCCGCCGAGGCCTCAAAGCCTGCGACGGCTGCCCGATCCGCGCCATCTGCGGCGGCTGCATCGCCGCATCGGCGATACCACCGACCGGTTTTGCGGACACTATAGATCCCTGCTGCTGGAAATTGTGGGGGGGATAGGGCGGCTGATTGATCTTTTGTTGGGGCGGATGCCGCGTTGCTGACTTTGCGATATTCCGAATTAACGCTAATATTCGTTCGTGGTTGAAGGCTTAGAGGAGAGTAAAATCGAAACTCTATAGTGTCCGTTATGTTTGTTCATGTCAACGATGCTCGGTATATCGGCGATTACAAGGTTTGGCTATCCTTCAACGATGGAGCGCAGGGCGAAGTGGATTTGGCGCCCGAGTTATACGGCGAGATATTCGAACCGCTGAAGGATTTATCGTTTTTCAGGTCATTCACATTGGAAGGCCATACGCTATCATGGAGCAATGGTGCAGACTTTGCGCCGGAATTTCTTTATGAACTCGTGGCTTGATTAATCGAGCACTTTGTCATAAATGATGAAAGATTATTATATAAATATATTTTATATCGAAAAAGATGGGGGATATATAGCAGATATTCCAGATTTGAAGGCGTGTTCTGCTTTTGGCGAGACGCCGGATCAGGCTTTGGCTGAAGTGCTTGTAGCCAAAGAAGCTTGGCTGGCGGCTGCAAAAGCAAACGGAAAGCCGATTCCGCCACCAAAATATCGACCGGCGATTTATCAGGTTATGTAAAACAGACGAAATAAGTATGGCTTTGAAAAGACGATCCAAAATTTGTTCTTGAAAATTTGGTATAACCTTCGTAAATAAAAAGCATAAGCTATGCCGTCGAGCTTATTAAGTACCCCCTTCCGAGACGGTTTCAGACCAGCAGTATTGAGGAGATAGTCAGATGAAATGGTCGCTATACGTACTTCTTCATTAAAAAAATACTGTATTGTAAGTAATTTGATTTTTAAACTGATTGTTGATCAGGTCTTTGTAGGATTAGACTACTGTTTTTTTAAACATAAAAAGATTTAAATATGAATCTCCCAATAGTGCTTTTACTAATTTTCTGTATTATTGCTCTAATTGTTGTTGTACAGATTTCCCTTGCTCGCTACCACGCAATACGTGATCAGCAGGATAATGTTGCGATGTTTGGCGGTGCGGTGAGGCTTCTCTCGTGGGAGCAAAACGAAGGCCTCGTCCTTCTCAGATATAAACGGGTTTCTGATGTCATCGTTGGTGATGGCGGTGGCATGCGATTCATCTATCCTTTTCGAGGAGAAGAGCTTCGAGCAAGAATACCACTTACCTTACGCTTGATCACATGGAACGATACGGATATTTTGACTCGTGAATCCATTCAAGTAATGCTCAAGGTTGCTGTCTGGTGGAGAGTGGCTGATCTAAAAAAGTACGTTTTCACCATTGATACGCGTGTGAACGTAGACAACAGTCGACTTGAAATGGGTCCCTTAGGTGCCGCAGAGGAGTGGCTTCAAACATTGACAGAAAGCAGCATTCGGACTCTCGTATCACAAATGAGTGTCGCGCTTCTGGTTTCCGCTAAACCGACAAGCTATCTACATGTTGATTCCCACTGTACTACAGAGTCATCCACTACGCGAGGAGCATCGCAGGTACTTGCACATGATCTTCAAATAGATCTTGAAAATAAGGCTCAAGATTATGGAATTGAGGTACAACGAGTCGAAATCCAGGAAATAGGTCTTTCTGATGAGATTCAAGCCGCCATTGATCGAGTATGGAAGGCCTCGCTACTTCCTGCGCAAACGGAGCAAGAAGCGAAGGCTCGTCAAATAGAACTTCAGGCAGTTGCTAACGTTTTGGGGGTTGATACCGTGGCTCTCAACGAAATCATGAAGAACTTTCAGGGTACCTCATTTATGGGTGTCCCAGCTTTTTTTGAAACTCTAATGGGACGTGTAAGCGACAAGACCTCACAGACAAGTTCTCTTTTTTCCAATGGCAATCAATCACCCTCTATTACTGATGGCCTCTGACGTTGAGTTTGGGACTATTCTAAAACTGTTAAGTTAAGTGTTAAGTGCTATAACAGTGGAAAATGAAAAGATCGTACAAATCATATAGAGATTGTATTATACATAAAGGTTGGAGAGGAGAATAAGATTGCGAGGGCGATTTCGTGGCGGAGCGGAAGCCATCGCAGTTCTTCTGCTCCTTGTGATGTCGGCGTGTGCTGGTTATTTAAATGACGCCTGGATTTCCTGTATCAGCGAGATTGCCTGGAAGATCGATTCTCCGGCTTTGGGCATATTGTTGCTTTGGAGATCGATTGTTGCTGAAGAGATCGTGGTTTTCAGTTTTTTGATTTTCGCCGCGGGAACATTGTCCGAATATTGCTTGACATACTGCTCGGTTTGCTTGAGTGCGGTCAGGGCTTTCTGTTTGTTTCCGGCCTTGTCGTTCTCTAAAGCAGACCTCGCCGAGTCGAGCGACATAGAAATCATCTGTATCACACCTTGCTGATTTTCAGCGGCTCTGGCTGCCGGGAGCGCCAGGCTGACCATCAGCAGAACAAGGCACGATACGCGATGAACAAAGCTCGAAATTTTCATGATTTACTCTATGTGTTTGATTGAAAAATATGATTCCTATGGCAATTCCGATTTGGATTATCAACCATCAACTATCAATTATCAACTGATTTTACCGTCCACTCATACATATTCCCCAACGTTGCCAGCAGGCTCAGCTTCACATTTTTAACCCGTTCGTTGAATCCCTCCAATTCGGAATAATAATACAGGAAGGTTCGCGGTTGTTCGTTTGCGAGAATTTGTTGGTACTCTTTCCAGAGTTTTGCCTGTTCGACGGGCGGGAGCGGGCCGGTAAGTTTGGCTACCACACGGTCGAGGTCGGGCTTCTGGAGGGCGGAGGAGTTGAAGGGTTTTTTCTCGAAGTTCGAACCCCAGATGACGAGCTGGAAGGGGAGCGTTTCGGCGGCCATGCCGGAGAGGGCGGCGTCGTAGCGGTACTGGTTCTGGTTTTTGTTGAACATGAGTGCCTCGTCGAATCGCAGGCGGCAGTCGATGCCGATTTCGCGGAGGTTTTGCTGGATGATGTTCGCCGCGTAGTTGCGCCTCGGGTTGCCGGTCGGCGCGGCGAGTTCGAAGGAGAAGCGCACTCCGTTCTTCTGCAAAATGCCGTCCGGCCCCGGCGTCCATCCCGCCTCTTTCAGCAGCGCGAGCGCCTTGCCAGGATCGTACGCCCACGCAGGCAGCGATTTGTCGATGATCGAGGTGTAGGCGGGCGAGAGCGTGGTGTTGACGATGGTGGCGTGGCCGGGGCCCATGAAGCCGTCGATAATCGCCTGCCGGTCGATGGCGCAGGTCATGGCCTGCCGCACGCGGCGGTCGCCGAAAAAGCGGTTCGGCACGATCTTTTTGCTGTTGCGCCAGGCGTCGCCGTCGATGTTCAGCCAGACGACGCTGTCGAAATAGCGGTCAGCCACCGGGATGATCGAGATGTTCGGGTTGCTTCGCGCCATCTCCGCGGCGTCTTTCGGGTTGACACCGCCTCCCGAAATCAGCGCGTCGATCTGCCCGGACTTGAGCATCGCAAGCCGCGTCGTGTACTCCGGCACCACCATGAAGGTGACGGCGGGCGTCGCCGCCGGATGGGGGAGCACCGAGGTTGGGCTGGAGGCGAGCGTGAGTTTCGACTGGCGCTGCCACTCCTTGAGCCTGAACGGGCCGGTGCCCATGACTGGCAGCGTGGCCGCCCGTTGGCGAATTTCGGCGGCTGGAATCGAGCGGAAAAGGTGTTCGGCGACAGGTATCAGGTCGTTGAAGTGGTCGAGCACGATGCTTTCAGCCATCGGCTTGTTGAAATGCAGCACCAGTGTTTTGTCGTCCGGCGTCTCGACCGCCCTGTCGAAATCGACCGAGCCGTCGGGTTTCAGCAGCAGGTCGTTCAGGTAATCCTGTCGGCTGCTCGCCACCGTCGGGTCTGCGTACAAGCGGTACGAAAAGCTGAAATCCTTCGAGGTGAGCGGCTTGCCATCCTCCCAGACTGCATCGCGTTTCAGGTGGAAGGTGACGCTACGTCCATCCGGCGTAAATTCCCAGCGTTCTGCGGCGTTTGGCAGGTAATTGATCGCGCCGTTTTTCTCGTCAAACGACGGCCTGACCAGCGACGGATAGATCATCGTGCACACCTCGCGGGCGAGCGACATCTGGATGAGCAGCGGGTTGAGGTGGTCGAAATCGGCGTTGACGGCCACCACGATCACGTCGGGCCGGGACTTTTGCGATTTCGCGCCGCAGCCTGCAAGCAGCGTAACGAAGAGGAGGGCGGCGATGGTCAGCAACGATTTGCGCATGGCGGTCTTGTCTGTAATTCCGTTGATCGAGTGCCGCGCCGTCAAAAGCCGGGCGGGAAAACGCTCGTGAAGTGGCCGATGCCGAGCGCCGTCGGCAACAGAAATCCCTCGCCGTACATGACGCCGATCTGCTCGCCAAGCGCTCGCGCCCGCGCTTCGAGGCCCGGCAGGAACTCCTTGCGGTTAATCATGGTCTCTGGCTCGTCGCTGTTCTCCTTTCGGTGGAACTGCGTGCCGAAGGCTTCGACGCCGCCACGCGAACGCTCGAAGGTCGATGAAACGTCCACGACGATCTGCGGTTCGGTCTGCCTGAACTGGATGTAATAGAGCAGGTGGCGCGGGCGGTGCGCGGCTTGCGACAGGCAGCCGTCGAGGGTTTCGATCTTGCGCAGCCCCGCGTAGTAGCAGGCGTCGTAAACGAGGCGCGAGGCCTTCATGTGGTCGGGGTGGCGCTCGTCCGGCGGGTTGCAGAAGACAGTGTCGGGTTGGTATCTCCGGATGATCCGGATGATCTTGTGCAGATTTTCTTTGCTGTAAAACAGCTCCGAGTCGCCGAGATCGAGCTGCTCCCGCGCCGCGTAGCCCATGCGCTCCGTGGCGAGCGCGGCCTCCATGCGGCGGGTTTCGGCGGTGCCGAGCGTGCCCATCTCCCCGGCGGTGAGGTCGCAGACGGCCACGCGCTGCCCTTCGTCCATGATTTTGAGAAGCGTCGCCCCGCAGGCAAGTTCGACATCGTCAGGATGAGCGCCGAAAGCGAGCGCGTAAACCGGTTCGGTGGGTGCGGTC
>CAIUQW010000036.1 GCA_903901395.1 uncultured Chlorobiales bacterium
CTTTTAAATTTAAATTCTCAATTAAAATATATGTATGGATTTAGAAAATAAAAAAATCTTAATAACAGGAAATGGAACATTTGCCCAAGCTATGATTTCACACTTGCTCAAAACAAATGTGAAAGAAGTTAGGGTTTTCAGCCGTAATGAGAACAAGCAGTGGGAAACAAGTAAGCGATTTGAAGATAATCGCTTAAATATGATAATAGGAGATGTGAGAAGTTATGGAGCGGTTTTTTCAGCAATCAAAGGAGTGGAGTTTGTTATCCACAGTGCAGCCTTAAAACATGTCGCCGTTTGCGAAAAGCAACCAATAGAAGCAATTCAAACAAACGTAAATGGTTCTATGAATGTAATGCTTGCGAGCATCGAGAACAATGTCAAGAAGTTGGTTTGTTTAAGCACAGACAAAAGTGCAAATGCAAGCACTTGTTACGGAGCAACCAAGTACTTAATGGAACGTCTAGCAATAGGGATAGAACGCAAAAATACAGAGATAATACTCACAAGGTACGGAAATGTATTGGGGAGTTCTGGATCGGTTATTCCTCTCTTTAAGAGACTACGAGATGAAAACAAACCTTTAACGCTAACCGACCCGAACATGACCAGATTCGTAATGCATATAGACGAAGCAGTTGAACTTGTTCTTTATGCTCTTAAGAACGGACAACATGGTGATTTATTCACGACAAAGAACAAGTCTGCAACTGTCCAAATGATCGCTGATTGTATAAGTTCAAATCAAATCATTGTTGGAAGAACTAAAGCCGAAAAGACAGATGAAGCTCTTTTAACAAAAATAGAGCTAAACCATAGTGAAGATTTAGGTAAATATTACAGGGTCAATGAAAACATTACAAGTAATAAAGTTCATAATACCTCTTTAACTAGCGATAATGCTGAAAAGTTCGAGATCGACGAACTAAGGAGGTTAATTAATGAATGTTAGTATAGTTGTTTTAAGCTGTGACATTTATTCGGTATTTTGGGATTGGTTCTTTGCTTGTAAAAAAAGATATTGGAAAGATTGTCGATATCCTACTTATCTTGTTACTGAAACAAAAACTTGCAAATATTGTCAAACTATTAATATTAATTACACCAGTGTTGCATGGTGCGGTATATCAGTCAAGATAGAGTATTCGACTGATATTTCATTGCTGCATGATGAAATACGACTCGTTGAATTTTCCCTGAATCCATCGGAACCATGACTTTTCTCGACCATCTTCGATTCGCCTGGGTGCATCTGCGCGAGAGAAAGCGCCAGACCTTTCTGACGGTGCTCGGCGTGGCGGTCGGCTCGGCGATGATGATCACCACCATCGCGGTGGCGCGGGGTTCGTCGATGAATGTTTTTCTGCGGCTGATCGATGTCGCGCCGCACATCACCATCGGCGCGGATCGGGTCGTCGCCGAAGTGCCCGACAATCTCGTCGGCATCGTGCAGGGGCGGATCGCCTTTGTCCGCAAGAACGTGACCACCGATCGCAAGGTGGTGATCAAGAACTACAGCCAGGTTGTGGCGACCGTCAGCCCGATGCGGGAGGTGGTCGATATTTCGCCCTACGTCACCAGCAAACTGCTCGCCCGCAACAAGAACCGCTTCACGCCGTGCTTCGCCAAAGGAGTGACGCCGTCGCTCGAAGGGGAGATCGCCGGGCTGAAAAAGAACTTGCTCGATCCCGAGGCGCTGAACGAGCTGGCGTGGACGCCGAACGGCATCATTCTCGGCAACCTGCTCGCCGACAAGCTGAAGGCCGGATATCGCAACACAATCATGCTGGTGGACAAGGCGGGGCACGAATATCCGGTGATGGTGGTAGGGCGCTTCAGGAGCGGCTTCAACGGCAAGGACGACAAGGAGGCCTACGTCAATCTGGCGCTCGCGCAGCGGATGGAATCGCTTCCGGCGAACACCGTGACCGGCATCGGCCTGCGGATCGCCAATATCGACGAGGCCGACGCCATCGCGGCGCGTATCGAGAAGCTGACCGGCTACGACACCAAAAGCTGGAGCGAAAGCAACAAGAATGTGATCGATTTCTACAACCGCAACGGCACGATCACGCTGGTACTGGTGAGCTTCGTCTTCGTGGTGGCGGGGCTTGGCGTGTCGTCGGTGATGACGACGGTGGTGCTGCAAAAGGTGAAGGACATCGCGATTCTGCGCTCGATGGGCGTGCAGCGCAAAAGCATCACGCGCATCTTCATGCTCGAAGGGCTGCTGATCGGCACCTTCGGCGTGGTGGCGGGCAGCCCGGTGGGTCACCTGATCTGCGACCTCATCAGCCGCATCCGCTTCGCTCCAAGCAGCGCAGGCGTCATCAGCAGCGACCGCCTGCTCATCGCCGAAACTCCCGACGCGCACCTCATTGTGATCGGCTTCGGCATTCTGATCGCGGTGATCTCTTCAGTGGGGCCTGCAAGAAGAGCGACGAGTTATTTGCCGGTTCGGGTGCTGCGAGGCGAGGTGGGGTAAGTTACATTGTGGACGAGATCATCATTTACTGGAGCGCGGAAGAAAGTACGTTTGTCGCTGAAGTGCCGGAACTTCCCGGATGCATGGCGGACGGAAACAGCTCTCAGGAGGCGTTGAGCAATGCCGAGCGCATGATCGACGAATGGATCGAAACCGCCAAAAGTCTCGGCAGACCAATTCCTCAGCCAAAAGGCCGTCTGGCTTATGCGTAAGCATGAGCGGGCAGAGATGGTTGATCACAATCGCGCCGCCTTTTAGCCAGTCAGATAAATGCGCTTGCTTATTGCCAGCATATACGCTACCTTGAACCATGCTGATCACTTTAGATACAAACATAATTTATCAGGCGCTGAAAAGCTCAAGTGGAGCTTCCTTCTATATTCTGCAGCAAGTGCGGGAAAGGAAGATTCAGATTGCCCTTTCCGTACCGCTTTTTGAAGAATATGAAGACGTATTAAAGAGAGACAAGTCCCTCACTGACCTTGAGATGGTAGTTGAGGATATTGATAAATTTCTGCGATTTATTGCATATGTCGGTAAACCGTATAAGTCCTATTTTCTTTTTCGGCCAAACCTGAAAGGCGAAAAAGACAACATGGTTGTCGAACTGGCTATTGCCAGTCAAAGTGATTATCTGGTGACAAGTAATGTGAAAGATTTTGATAATGCGAAACTCACGTTCGATCAACTGAAAATCGTGACGCCTGCTGAATTTGTTAAAATATGGAGAAGCAAAGATGTCTAAAGCGAATGTTTTAACCATCAGGGTTCCTTCGGAACTGAAAAACAGAATTGCTCAGGTAGCCGAAGAGCAAGGCGTTTCAATCAATCAGCTTGCGATGTATATTTTCACAAAAGAAATTGGCAATATCGAGGCCGGGCAACATATGTCAAATTTGTTGAAAGGGCACTCAAAAAAAGAGATTCTTGCGGGTTTTGACGAGGTTATGGCAAAAGTGAAAAAGCGTCCAGTTCCTGATTGGGATAAAATGAATTGATTTCCATAAAATTGATCCATTGGTTTAATGGAGGATGATATGATTGAATGTATCTACATTGAAGACGCAAAGTACCTTGACGGCTTTCGCATTTTTCTCAGATTCAACGACGGTAAATCCGGCGGCGTCGATCTTAAAGAGACTGTATACAGACACGCTGTGGCAGCTCCGTTGCGAGAACCGGAGGCTTTCTCCCGCTTCTATCTGGACTCGTGGCCAACGCTTGCCTGGGATTGCGGTTTCGATGTGGCACCTGAGACGCTGTATGAGAAATGCGATGCTGTGAGTTAGATAGATATGTAATGCGGATTTATTTATTTTCTATTTTTTTGTTTAAAAAATAACCATTTTTATGTAATTTCGAGAAATATCAGAAGATAAATTTACACCTGATACTTTAAAATGAAATTATAACTCAACTTACTAATAAAAGAGGGGTGTGGATTGGATAAGGTAATATTAGATACAAACATGCTTTACGCTATCACAGGTTTATCAAATAACTATAAAGTCAAAAATGATATAAAGTTAAATTATGAATTATGGACAACAACTGCTGCGCTGATAGAGGGGACAGTCAAGTACAGAAAAGACTTATCTTCTATTAAGAAGCTGTTTTACCCAATCATAAATGAAGATATTAAGCTTATTAGTATTGGTTATGTCCCAATGTCAAATACGAGTATTCAAGGTATCTACAATTCAGAATCGTTAGAGAGCGCATCGGTTTTTATCGATGAAGTAATGAACTTAAAGATTACAACAGAAGCAAAATTTTTAAAATGGATATTCACTATATCTGTGCTTGGTATATTTGAATTACTTAAAGGTGTTAAAGGCTATAAATTTATAGATTCAGATAAGAACGATTTGCAGATAAAGTATGAGAAAATATTATTTGAGAGTAATGAGCAATATTTGTTCGATTACTTTGAACAAAAAATAAAAAATGGTTACTTGACTGGTAACGAACAGCGAATAGTTTTAGATGCTTTTAATGAAATGCTTTTTTTGTATTTAAGAATTTTTCTTCTTAATTACTATCAAATAGAAAGCGGTGTTATTTTTCGTGGTGGCGTTGATGATTCAGAAGGTACGTTAAATGGTCTAAAACAGACAATTATTTCAGATGATTTTCATAATATAATAAGTGAGTATCTAAATAATCCTTTTGAGTATTTTTCTGAAAAATCGAATCATAGCTTGGCAAATGATTATATAATTCATATTGGAACTGGTCTAACTGGTGATCCTAATCTTACAACAAGTGCATTGCGTTTTCTTTGCAAGAAATTGGAAAAATGTTTTAAAGATAAATCAAAAATAAAAAAAAATGACGTGTTTGATTTTTTGCAAATATTTGCGTTATCTTTACCTGATTATAAAATATTGACACTTGATAGACCTTTTATACGTATTCTAAAAGACGTGGACAGGAGAAGTTGGGATTTAATTCATAGCCTTGGTTATGATAACCCATAGTCGCTTGTGCGCTTTGAACGATATTTTCTTTACAATCACAATTTATCATTTCCCTACTCCACGCACTCCACCACCGTATCGTGCAACACCGGCCTGAACTTCCTGATCTTGATATTCTCCGGCGTTGGCCAAACTCTGTTGCTCAATAATATCACCGCTAAATCTTTCTCTGGATCGACCCAGATGCTGGTGCCGGTGAAGCCGAGGTGGCCCCAGGAGGTGGCGGAGAAGCGGTGGCCTGCGGATGATTTGCCGCCGGGGGTGACGAGGTCCCAGCCGAGCGCTCTCAGGGCGTCGGTGCGCTTCAGGAAGCGCTTGACCGTCGAGGCTTTGATGTAGCGTTTGCCGTCGAGTTCACCGCCGTTCATGAGCATTCGCACCAGCTTTTGCAGGTCGCCGGTGGTGGTGAAGAGACCGGCGTGGCCTGAGACGCCTCCGAGCAGCGCGGCGTTTTGGTCGTTGACGAGCGGGCGGGGGCGCGGGAGCGTCCAGACACCATCCTCGCCGGTCGGCGCGATGCGGGGCGTAAGGGACGGTGGCGGCGTGAACATCGTGGAGTTCATGCCAAGCGGGGCGGCGAAGCGGGCGTGGAAGTTGGCGGCGAGGCTCTTGTCCGTGATCTGTTCGACGATGCTGCCGAGCAGCATGAAGTTGAGGTCGCTGTACTCAGTCTTCGTGCCCGGCGCACTCACGAGCGTGTCGCGGTCGATGGCTTCCAGCGCTTCGTCGCGGTTGGCGCAGGTTTCGGCGAAGTAGGCGTGCGCCCGCAGGCCCGAGATGTGGCGCATGAGCTGCTCGATGGTGATCCGCTCCTTTCCGTTTGCTGCGAATCCGGGGCGGAAGCGGCTCACCGGCGTGGCGAGATCGAGCGAGTCGCGCTCGACGAGCTGCATCGCGATGCTCGTGGTGACAACTGCCTTGGTGAGCGACGCAGCATCGTAGATGGTCGTCGTATCCGCTGGAGCGCTCGCCGGATCGTAGGTAAGTCGCCCAAACGCTTTGTGATAGACCGTCTTGCCATGCAACATCACCGCGAGGCTCGCGCCGGGAAAGACGCTATCCGCGACGGCGCGTTTCATGAGGCTGTCGAGAGCTGCGAAATCGGGAGTTTTTGCTTCCGCCGTCAGCGCGGCCATCATCAAGGCCACGCTGACGAGGATTGTAAGGAATGATCGAAGCGCATTCATCGCGAACCTCCCGTATCCAGAACGATACCGCAAACGGACATTGAACATAGATTTATCCCGGAAAAATCTGTCATTCTCTTGTAGGGACGGGTTTCGTGCCCGTCCTCTTACTCTGTCTGTCCATCGCGAGTCTCCTGCCGGAAAAGGCTCAGAAGAGCGTGAAACGAACGTAGCGATTCGGCCTCTTTTTGAGGTCCGTCATGAGCGAGTCGAGCGAGACCAGCGTCTTGCTCAGGTTGTTGTAGAGCGCCGGATCGTTGTTGAGCTTGCCGAGCGTGCCTTTGCTGTCGTTGAGCTGCTTCATCAAGGTCTCGGTCTCGGCGGCGGCGTTCCGCAGGTTCACGATGGTTTTCTCGGTGTTATCGGCCAGCGATTTGTCGTTGATCAGCTTCGGCAGCAATCCCTTGCCGTTGTGAAGTTCCGCGCTCACTTTGGTGAGTTCGTCCGAACTCTTGCGCAGGTTCGCCACGGTTTTCTGCAAATCCTCGCCCATCTGCTTGTCCGAAATGAGCCGACCCGCCGGGCCTTCGCCGTGGTTGAGGTTGTCGAGCAGCGTGTTGAGCTTCTCCATCGTCTGCTTCGCGTTCGAGGTCAGAGCGGCCAGCCCCTCCTCGGGCACGAGCTGGATAAAGTCCCCCTCCTGAACCGGCTTGCCGTTTCCCGCCGTGATGTCCACGTATTTATCGCCGAGCACGCCGAGGGAGCGGATCGAGGCTTTCGAGTCTTTGGTGACGAGGGCGGCGTATTCGTTCTGCAATTTCAGATCAGCCACCACGAACAGCGAGTCGCGCTGGGTGGTGAAGCTAAGCTTCGAGACGCTGCCGATCTTCTTGCCGGAGACCGCCACGAAGTTGTTTTCAGCAAGGCCGTTAACGTTAGTGGTCAGAATCCTGATGGTCGTGACGCCCGAGAAAACGCTGGTGTTCTTGCCGATCACCAGGCCGAGATAGGCGGCGAAACCGATGCCGAGCAGGAAAAAGATGCCGGTTTTCAGGTCGCTCCACTTCAGTTCTTTCAGGTTTATCATGCTTTTCCGATGCTTGAATAGGTATTAAAGTTCGAGGATCTTGTCCGACAGGATCGAACGGATGAACGGATGCTCCGACTCGTGCAGTTGCTCGGTCGGGCCGTCGAAGATGATTTTGCCCTGGTAGAGCACGGCCACTTCGTCCGCGATGGCGAAAACGTCGTCGATGATGTGCGTCACGAAGACCGCGCCGAGGTCGTTGCTCTTCTTGAGCGAGGCGATCAGGTTCAGAATCTTGCGCGAACTGACCGGGTCGAGACCGGCGGTCGGCTCGTCGAAAAGGATCGTCTTTGGATTGAAAATCAGCGCCCTGCCGATGGCCACACGCTTCTTCATGCCGCCGCTGAGGCTTTCGGGAAGCTGATCCTCGTAGCCTTCGAGTCCGGCGAAATGAATCTGCTCCGTCACGCGGCGCTCGATTTCATCGTCAGGCAGGCGGAGGTTCTCTCGCAGAAAAAAGCTCATGTTCTGGCTGATGGTCATCGAATCGAAGAGCGCGTTGCCCTGAAAGACGATGCCCATCTTGCGCCGGATCGGATAGAGATCGGCCTCCTTGAGCGGGGTGATGTCCACGCCATCAACGAAGACCTGGCCGCCGCCGTTCGGTTTGATGAGGCCGAGCATCAGCTTGATGACCGTGCTTTTGCCGACGCCGCTCGGGCCGAGCACCGCCTTGATGGTGTTGTCCCTGACGGTCAGCGAAACCTTGTCGAGAATGACCCTTTCGCCGTATTTCAGCGTGACGTTTCTGAGTTCGATCATCTTATTTCATGAAATCGAGCACGATCTTCGAGACGTAGAAGTTGGCGATGAGCACCAGCCCCGACGAGGCCACGATCCCCTTGATGGTCGAGCGCCCCACGCCCGCCGTGCCGCCGCGAGCCGAAAAGCCGTTGAAGCTGCTGACCAGCGTGATGATGATGGCGAAGACCGGAGCCTTGAGGAAGCTGACGACGAAATCCTTGGGCGCGAGCCTCGGGTAGATCGAGTTCCAGAAGATGCCGGGATCGAGTTTGTGGTAGACCTGCGCGACAAGAGCGGCGGTCTGCAACCCCGCGAAGTCGGAGAGGGCAACGAGTGGCACGAACATGATGAGCGCGGCCAGCAGCCTCGGCATGACGAGCTTGGCGATGGGATCGGTGCCGAAAGCGCGCAGGGCGTCGATCTGCTCGGAGATCTGCATCGCGCCGAGTTCCGCGCCGTTGCGCGATCCGTAACGGGCCGAGAGCATGAGGCCCATGAGCAGCGGGCCGAGTTCGCGCAGCACTGCATTCGAGGTGGAACGCCCGAGCATTGTTTTCGCGCCGAACTCTTCGAGCAGGTTGCCCACCTCCATCGACATCAGGCCGCCAATAGAGATCGAGCTGACCAGCACGATAGGGATCGACTCGACTCCGCAGATGAGCGCCTGATCCAGCACGTCACGCCAGTAGCGCTTCGCCTTGGGCAGGGTGAGGAACGATCTGAGCGCGAAGTAGAAAAACTCCTGCATGGTCAGGATCAGCTCTTTCAGGCTGAGCAGCTTCCTTTCCACGAAGTTACCGGTAAGCGTCAGAGGCATAAATTCAGGTTCTATTCATCGAAAATTCGCGCCGACTCGGCAAGCGGCGCTGTTTCGCGGTGCAAGTATACCAAAACTTGACCGATTTTCAGGGATCGCCATCAAAAATCTCATTTCTTCCCGTCCGTAACGAGACGGCTTTTCATTTTGGTGACCCATTCGTAGGGAATCCATATCTGGCCGAAATGGTCTTCGTGATCCTTCAGGCCGTGGTAGTCCGACCCGCCCGAGAAGAGCAGAAAGTACTCGTTGGCGATTTCGCGGTAGTAGTTCTGGCGGTACGCATCGTGTGACGGATGGATGATTTCGAGGCCGTCCAGCCCGAAAGAGATGAGCTGCCGGAGGATTTCATCGGGCACGTTCTGCGCCGGATGGGCAAGAAACGACAGGCCGCCCGCTTCGTTGACGAGGCGAATCACCTCTTCAGGATGCGTTTCAATGCTTTTGACGTAAGCCGGGCTGTGCGAGCCGAGGTATTTGCTGAACGCTTCGCTGAAGCTCTTGACGAAGCCGCCATCCTGAAGCACCGCCGCGATGTGCGGACGCCCCACGCTGCCGTTCTGGGCTTTCATGATGATCTGTTCGATCTCGATCTTGACACCCATCTTCGCCAGCTTCTGCACCATGCGCTCCGCCCGCTCCGTGCGGAGAGAACGGCAGTGGTCGAGGTAACGCTTCAGCTCCGAGTGCTGATAGTCAAAAAAATATGCGAGGATATGTATGTCATACCCTTTGTAGGCCGAGCTCATTTCTACACCGGGAATAAGCTCCAGACCC
>CAIUQW010000037.1 GCA_903901395.1 uncultured Chlorobiales bacterium
ACCGTCACCGGCACGAACGCGCCGTTCTCGGCGATCTCGGGAGCCTTGATCTGAATCGCGGTCGAATCCTCGATCGGCAGCGCGCCAAACCTTGCGGCAATCGCGTCATCGAGCTTGTCGGCGGCGAAGGACTTGCTGTTCCAGTTCGCCAGAAGCTTGCCGGGCATGGTGGCCAGAACCGCGACGGATGCTGCCGAACCGGCTACCGTTTTACAAAAATTTCTGCGGGAAATACCCATAGGTGCCTCCTCTAATAAGAGAGTGTTATTGGTTTGAACCCAGGTGGGGCCTTGATTGAAAAAATGGTGATCTCAGAGCGTGTAGAGATACTCGATGACCTGGTCGATCTCGCTGTTGCTCAGGATTCCGTGCTTGCCGAAGGGCGGCATGATGCTCGTTGGATTCTTGATCGTCGCATCAGAAATCTGCTTGCGAAGCGCGGCCTTGTCGGGGTAACGCTCTTTCATCTGGCTGAGCGGCGGGCCGAAATTGCCGGGAACCTCGCCATCGCCCATTATGTGGCAGGCAAGGCAATTGCCTTTGTTTCTGTCGGTTGCGAGCGCCTTGCCTTTCGCTGCCGGAGAAAGAACCGGCTGGGCCGCCGCCGGAGCCGCTGGAGCTGCGGGTGCCGCCGGTTTATCGGCTGCCATTGCCAGCGAAGGCAGCATGAGGATTGCCGCTGCCGCGATAATGCCTGAAGACTTCATATGCCTTTCTTGTTTTGTGAATTGAAAAACTCTGTCCTGAACGAAAATCCGCGAATACCGGCGAGCCGGGATCAGCCCCAGGTATCCTCTGTAATGCCTTTGTACCAGTGCAGCGACTGCTTCGCCTCGCCCGAAAGCTCATCGGTGGTCGCCTCCATCGAAGTGAGATGAATCGTGTTGGGAATATCCTTGATCCCCTCGGCGCTCTGCGAATAGCCGCCGGAAACCGAGATCGCGTATCCTGGCGCGAGCAGGCTGTAGCAAAGGCTCCCGAGATTGTGATCGCCATTATCTTTGCCGCCGAACGAGGCGACCAGCTCCGCCGCGAGCGCTTTGCCCTGCGTGTTGGCCGCCGTGCCCGATTTGGGCATCGTGCCAGCCAGCGCCGCGTCGCCGATGACATGAATGCCGGCGTGCAGCGTGGACTCGAAGTTGGCGGGATTTACCGGGCACCAGCCGGAAGCATCGGCAAGCCCCGCATCCACGGCGATGCGGCCCGCGCGCTGTGGCGGAATGACATTGATCACGCCCCCCTTTTCATCGCCGAATTCAGTCGAAACGATCATCTTCGCCGGATCAACCCGCTCGACCTTGCCGCCAGTCGAGCCCGACCGCCACTCCACTCTGCCGGGATAGAGGCGATCCCAGCCGAGCATAAAGAGATCCTGCTTGGTAAAGACCTCCTTGTCATCGAGAATGATCACCTTCGATTTCGGCTTGAAATTTTTCAGATAGTAGGCGATGAGGCTTGCCCGCTCGTAGGGAGCCGCGGGACAGCGGAAGGAATTTTTCGGAGCGCAGATGATCACGTTTTCGCCATCCTTCAGCGCCAGCAACTGTTTGCGCAAAAGCTGGGTCTGAGCGCCCGCCTCCCAGGCATAAGGCATGGAGGTTTCACCAGCCTGGCGGCTGTAACCTTCGACGGCGTCCCATATGAAATCGACGCCGGGCGACATCACAAGACGATCATACGCGAGCGAGCGCCCGCCCTTCAGCTTCACGGTTTTCTTCACGGGATCGATCACGGTCGCCGTATCGTGCACGATCTGCACGCCATAACGCTGACGAAGTACATTGTAAGTATGAGCAATATCCTGCATCGATTTCAGACCGCCAAGCACCCAGTTGCTCATCGGGCAGGTATGAAACACCGTTTTCGGTTCGACAATCGTCACCGAAATCGCCGGATCGAGCTTCTTGAGATAACGCGCCGCAGTCGCCCCTCCAAATCCGCCGCCAATAATAACCACACGCGCTTTCGGCGCGGAGGCCATGAGCGGAACGCCCGACAGGAACAATGACGAACCGGCAATACCGGAGAAAAGCATTTTGCTGAAATCCCTGCGAGAAATCGTATTACCCATTGATGCGAGTTGTAGTTGAAAGGTGAACACTTCGAACGCCTGCCACCAGACAAAAGGCTGAACACTGGATGTTTGGTGATGCTATATGCCTATGTAGTTATATAGCGAAACCCGATTAAATATGCAAGATGTGACCTCTTTTTTACACTCACATAGATGCTTTGACGAGAAAAAAATGGCGAGAAAATTGAATGAGGGGGGCTTAAAAAAGAATGTGTTCGAGATAAAAATACAGTAATGAAGTAAAGTAAGTGGAACTTATCGTGGGCGAGAAATAGCTGATTGTTCTCGCTTTATTTCCAGTCCTCTTTACTGGATAAATTCGCTCTTTCTGCAGGCGCTTTAACTCAACCGCCGTCATTGCCATTTCTCATATAACCAGCTGAATATCAAAAGTGAAACAATGGGCATCCTGAATTATTGATTATCTGATATAGTTGGTCGTCTGATCAAGCGATGATCAGATGAACAGGGGTATATATGATTAATACATATTATTTGATAAAACAAATACTACTGATACAAGATAGCTAAGGTTCTATGATCGAATAAAGACCGTTTAAACCTCATGAACAAACATTGATCATGGACTATCAACAACGTTTCTGCGTCTATTTATTATCTAAAAACAAATGAATAATATATACATATCATATAAGTGCAGACCCGATGAATGATTTTAAACAGCTATTCAGATACATCGAAAAGCTTGACCAGAAGTAGTATAACTGATCTACTGAGGCTATTGGCATTCCCTCCCCCCTTGCCATGCTTGTGTCATGTATTGAAAATGAACAGCGGTTTGTAAAAACTCACGTCAAACATTACATCAATATTCATCAAAAGTACAAATACTATACTCTCAGCTGTCCTTTATCGAAACAATAAGCTGATTGTGTGCGGTACAAAAAAATTACGAAGAGAAACCGGAAGTATTAAAACAGAATGGTAACGAAAAAAAACATTGAAATACACTTTGAGCACAAATCCGCGCGCCCACGAGGGGCGCGACCTAACCGGTATATGTGTCGGTATTCATATTTGTGTTCGTTTCAATCCACGCGCCAGGGGAGGGCACGATCTTAGAATAATTCACGAACCATAACTATCAGCTATGAAATTCAAACACTTATTATCTTACCTTTAAACTATATGGAATTATGCTGAAACCGTCTATCAAGTGTCTTCGATTATTCACGATCCAATATAGTGACGATTTCAGCAAAACAAAAATCTTTCAATCCACGCGCCCTTTCGGGGCGCGACAGGCAAGCCGAAATCAGCCCTTGTAACCTATCTGGTTTCAATCCACGCACTTATCAATAGCACGACTTTTTTAATACTTCATCCACCTCCTTTTTTATTTTCATTGAACCAATCTATATTTTTTTTAAGCCAATAATATTTTATATAAAACAATAGCTCCTTCATCTATTTATTTTATTTATTACTAATTGAATTCAAAGCGATCCAGACAACTTGCATAAGCTGAATTTTACAGTTATGACAATCATTCTCGTTCAATAATAAATTTCCTGATATATATAATTCTGATATTTTTTCCATAAATTTATAGTTGTAGTTTCTGTAATCAACAATAGTCCAATATGCTCTGACTGAGCTTTCCGGTCTGGCGCAAACCTCAGATACATAATGGAAATGAACAGCATTTATCATGCATTTCTTGATGGAATATTTTGGAAATGAATAAAGGAAAGGTGAAATAGCAGTATAATTCGGTTCGATTCGATAGGCAAAAAGGAAGGCGCTTGACCGTAAAAGCACTGAAAAACCTGTGTGCACGAGTTGCTTTAACTGTTTTTGATCCCATTGCAGCGGATCGATAGCATGGTCAATAATGCTATTCACAACCACACAGACCGCAATCACAGAAGGAATATGTCGATTGGTCATCTGGTGGATCAGTTATATTCGTTTCCATCCGTTCCGCGCAAGTTCAAATTTGTTTTTGTGCTCTGATATGCAAAGCGCTTTTAATGTCTCATAAACGAGCAAGAACCGTGGAGCGCCGTCTTACGGTCATCATGATGGGTATGCCGTAAACGAAAGCCGGTTGCCACGCAGCATCCGGCTTTCGTTTCTGATAATGATGTCGTGCAGACACGCTATTTCATTTGTCCTGAAGTAGCACTCCCTGCGGTAACGACTCGACAACAGTCGCCCATACCCTGAATTATTAACACGCAATTTCTCTTCATTACTTCGCTATCAGCTTGAAAATTCAGACCTAACGTTTTTTCAAAATAACTCTTTCGTTGTGAGAGACTGAAAAACCAGGCATCTGTCAATATCTCATACACATCGCTAAACCGACGTCATCCCAGCAGCTTATGAAGTGTAACTCCCTCAAGATTACTCTCATCTACTATTACAACATAGTCTTCGAAAGAGCGTGCCGGACCTTCAGATTCGGATTTTCTCAGAATCTTGATCCTCTCGAATAATTTGTGCGCTGGAGCATTACCCAATGCTGAATTGTGTTCAAAGACGTAAAGTCCGCGTGTGGACATAAGTCCTCTGGCCGCCGAACGGTCATGCTCAAACATGTACAAAAGCGACTCCCAGAAAAGCGTCAGATCATCGTCTGTAAAACCGGTCTTGTAAGCCAGGTGCGCCGAAATAAAACCGTGTGCACGATAGAGTCCGTAGGGAATGGTGTATTTTCGGCCCATCGTCCGGTTCTCGCCGCCCTGTTTTTCAGCCTCAGCTTCAGTGGCTACCGCCATTCTGGTAATGCTATGCTCCAAGGCAACCACCTGCTCGACAGAACGGGCAAAAGTCATTTGAACTGGACCGCGAACCTGTCCGCAATTTGGCGCCGATTTGAGCGCCATCACGGCACCAAAGGTTCTGATATCATAATAGTCCTGGCACATCTTGTCCCGACCTTTGTTTGTTTCATCTGGAGTTGGTTTTCTTGGCTTGGAATCCTTGAGGGCCTGCTCGATAACCGTTATGACTCCTTTATCAACCAGACCGTTGTTTTCTTTCAACCAGCCTTTGATCTCACTTTTATCGGCATCCGCTTCAATGAAAAGAAGACCTTTTTCATCTGTCATCTCGAAACGAACGCCATCAGGTAACTCGATTTCACTTATGTTTTCGAGCAACATCTTCTCAGATATTTCTTTCCTTGACGCTTCACCAATATTGATGCCAAGCTCGTTGAATGCCTGAAAATGAGCTCGTCCAAGTACACCTTTTTCCTTGACATAAATATCATACGGACGCTCGCCACCCTTTACTATCCAGATATAATTTCTGACCTTTCTTTTCAGACATACATCAGTCACAAGACCGACTCCTGTCTCGGCATCGATTCGAGGAAGATTCCCTGTATCAGGGTCGCCATTCGGATTTCCATCCTTCACATCGAACAGCAGAACGAACTCATATCTTTTATCGACAATTTTCATAATTTCTCCTCTTCTCATTGTATAATTTTTGAATTATTCAAATCGCTTTTCTGATGATAATATCCTATGGCAAAACGCGCCTGATCTTCCATCACTAAACCAGATGGCATATCTGGCGGAATGCTGCTTATTATCTCTGTTAGCAATTTTTCGTATTTTCTTTTCAAGCCTCTTATCTTTATCTTTTCGAGGTGGTAATTTTTCATTTTTAACAATTGCGGAAACACTTTCATCGGTGTTGAAGATGCCGTTGCATAATAATGATCTCTTATCGTGCTATTAATGCCCGGAATGCCCTGTTCCTGTATTTTCTCAAGAACGGCAAACAACCTGCCAAGCAGGTAACCTGTACTCATATTGGTTACATCAAGACTCACGGATATAATCTCCTTTTCTTTGATTGAACGAATTCTGCATGAACGGTTCAGGTAAGCTTTCAATATTCCTGCCTGCATTCGTCTTACATTACGTATGGTACGAATACGCAAGATCGTTTGATGAAGCATTGTTATTGGATACTCGTCACCGGAAATAATCGATCGAACGACTTGTGAGGCCATATTCGAATGAATATTGTCAATCTTGTTTTCAACTGACATTGCCGATAGCAACCAATAAGCAGAATAGTGTCCGCTATCATAGCTGGAACGAACAATATCAATATCATCATAATGCTGCCGTATGGCCTCCGTCACGACACGCTCCGTGCTCTCATGCCAGAATCGCACCGATATTCTCGCAACATTTGGTCCCAGCCCAAGGAAGAAAAATCTTGCAGACGCTGTTTCCGTCAATACTTGGCTGGCATTTGAGAACAGAGATGCAATGGCCCTGGTATCTGCTTCAGGATCATCGACAGACGGAAAACAAAACAAAGTCGGGAAAAGCTGCTCTAAATCGCTTTTATACTCTGACCAGAAAACAAGCGTCAGATCGCCGATCTGAACTTTATTTTTTGAATTACGAGCAAGAAGACTGTTTAGTGCGGTAGTATAGGCAAATTCCGCAGATTTGCTTGTTGGGGCATTATAAGCCTGTTCTTTTCCATAAGAGTCATAACCAGAATTCTTCTGAAAAGAGACCATTTTTTTTGAGTCCTTGTTTATCGGAGTATCACTGTGTATACGAGCTATAGAACTGTATACGCCAGTCAGAAGACATACTCCTCTATGTTCTTCATCAGTATCATTCAAATTGCATGTTTCAATGTATAACTTCACATTTGGACGACACGGTACCAGAACCGTTTCTTCATAAAGGCGAAAACTCATGTTACAGCCATTGATTTTTAAACATTCATTCCAGTTGTTCGCACATGAAACTTTTTTATATTCATTTTTTTTGTAAAAAGAAATTACTGCAGCAACCCCATCATCCTTTTTGAGTGATTCTGGCAATGAGTTGATTTTATTTATAAATGCATTAAACTGTTTCACTGCCATTTCAGTGCTTTTCATATCATCACCTCTTGGATTTCCCAAAACATAACCGTAGTGATCCCATAGCAGATTACTTGTCATCCATGCATTAGAGCCGGATCTTGCGGTTGACTTTGGAAGCAAAAAGGTTTGAGGCTTTTTCTTATCTCCTTGCCGCGTCTCTTCAAGTGCGATAAAAATTCCCTGATGATCGATAACTATAATAAATGGTATTTCTTTCCACTCGAATCCGGGCGGAGCTATCCCGCTTTCAGGATCGGCTGCTTTTTGCCGGTAATAATTATATAATGCCTGCAAAATCATTTTTTTACCTCTTCACTTTCCCAGTCCGGCACTTCAATGATACCGGAATTCATTTTGGCTCGAAAAAATGCTGGCGCGGGATTTTGCGGATTCCTGAAATCGAGATCATACAGCATAAACCCAAAATCTTTGGTTTCACTGATTGGTTCCGGCTCACCTGAAATATCTTCGATATACCTGAATTCGCAACTAAACTCCCTGCACCCCAGATAGGGTTGATTGAAACATTGTCCTTTTCTCGCACGACGTTCAAAAATTGCATAGTATTTCCCTGGATTTTCATCTTTTCTCAGCACCTCTTTTTCCCATGTATCTTCCGATGGGACGGGAACAAATTTATCCCTTTTCATTCTTGCTGACTGTGGTATAAATTCCAGATCAGCATATAACCGGTAAGCAACATCACGAAGCAATAAACTGGCTCTCTGTTGACGATGCTTCAATCCGCCTTGATTATCTGTATCATCGATAAAAATTCCACCGTTATCGCTCATGACAATCGCCAATTCATTGCGACGCACTGATATCCATTTGATAGGTCTCAATACTTCGATTTTACGAATTCTCCATTTTACCGCCGGCTTCCAGAAGATGGACTCGAACACAGCACGCGCAGCCGATGGCGTAATAATGTCATAACTCACTCGTTCAACCTTCATTTCAGGCCTTGTAAAACAGGCGAACTCCCCTTTTACTTCAAGACAAAAGGTTTTATTGAAATATTCCATGTACTTGTTCCCTTGAATTCATTATGAAAAATTGTGCCTCATTACTCTGATCACTTCATGGCTAACGCACTAATCTGTCGTGCTCATCCTGATCAG
Organism: uncultured Chlorobiales bacterium; assembly: GCA_903901395.1. GTDB lineage: Bacteria > Bacteroidota > Chlorobiia > Chlorobiales > Chlorobiaceae > Chlorobaculum. Next base: position 8,075 of record CAIUQW010000037.1, read on the forward strand.
AATAAAATTTGACATAGATTGAAGCGAATACACTTTCACAACAAGAGGGCTTCTTTGTTTTTTTTCGATTAACAGGTACTTGACGAGTCCGACAGATGTTGCGGTTATTGAACCCTCTTTGAACCATATCACCCACCTTTACCTTCTCATGAAAGAGGTTGAGCAGGCGTTCCTGACGGACAATCAATCAGAGCCGCTCAATCTAGGTCATCTGTGAAGAACAAAACCCCAAGGCCGCTTTCTGGAAATAAGCTCTTGGTAACAGTTGCTGAAGGGATTATAATGTAATAATACATCACTTACTAAAAGCTTCAAATGTCATGGACGGTCGTTAGAATACTCATATGCTTCCCTACAATCTGAGCACCCTCACGAAGTGGATATGACCACACATCATCACAGAAAAATCATGAGACGACGTGTTTATGAGATTTATTGTAATAATAAAGTAATAATGACCATTCTTGAAAACAAAAAGTCGATATAATGCTATCATTATACCACGATCACGATAAAGAAATGTATAAATACAGTGTATATTCTTCCTTTGTGCTCTGAATATTCAATATATATGTTCACAGAGAAAAAGAATTCTTCAATCTATATGTAAAAATAAAATTGATTCTTTCTATAGCTTTTCATATACGTCAGGCCACAGCGCCACTACCTTGACGATCACGCGCTCATTTGATCAACATCGAGGTTCATTTTTGGGGGAGGGCAGCGATACTCATTATAACCATCACATGGCCTTGAGACAGTTTATCTCAACATATCCAAAGATAAGGTGATGACGAAAAATATATGTATCGGCGACAAATAAGCTTGTGGATTGCGAAAAACAAAAATCCAGCAGTC
>CAIUQW010000038.1 GCA_903901395.1 uncultured Chlorobiales bacterium
AGCACCGGCAGGACGTCGGGGTTCTCGAAGCCGCCGAGGTGCGCGAGCGAGTCCACCACCTTTTTGTGCTTGAAGCGAAGCTGCGCCTCGTAGCTGACGTGCATCCACTTGCATCCGCCGCAGACGCCAAAGACCGGACAAACCGGCTCGACACGATCCGGCGACGGCGAGAGCACTTCGATGGCGCGAGCTTCGAGGTAGCGCGACTTCACCTTGTAAACCTGCGCCGAAACGCTGTCGCCGGGCGCAAGTACGCCGCTCACCATGACAGCCATCCCCTCGGCGGTTTTGCCGAAGCACTGATCTTTCTCGGCATGGTCGATGATGGAGAGTTCGATGATATCGCCTTTTCTGTAGCGGATTTCCTGTTGTTCCAATGTGCGTATGTTTTTCGATCCCTGAGAGAATCGCGTTGAATCAATACTGTGTAGTGGGCGGCCCGGCGAGCAGCGCCGCGCCGAAAACTCCCGCGCTGTCGCCAAGCAGCGGCGGCAGGAGCGGAATGTCGAACGAGTGGTTGAAAACATTCGACGCGATGGCCTGACGCGCCTCCGGGCTGTAGAGCTGGCGGATGTTGCCCACGCCGCCGCCGATGATGACAACGTCGGGATCGAGGATGTTGATCACGGCGGCGAGCGCCTTGCCGAACGAGATGACGAGACGGTCGATGGTTTTGCGGGCAGCCTCGTTCCGCCCGCTCGCCGCGACGATCTCCCGAAGCGACGCCTTGCGTCCGCTGATCGACGTGAAATAGCGTTCGAGCGCCGGGCCGGAGATCACCGTCTCGACGCAGCCGCGCCGTCCGCAGTAGCACTTGGTGTGCTCGCCCGGCAGGGGGTTGTGCCCCCACTCGCCCGCAATGCCATGCGCGCCGCGGATGATCCGCCCATCGCGCACGATGCCGCCGCCCACGCCAGTGCCGAGGATGATGCCGAAGGCGGTCGCGCCGGGCCGGGCCATCTCGTCGCGCCCCGCGCCAAGCATCGATTCAGCCAGCGCGAAGCAGTTGGCGTCGTTCTCGATCACCACCTCCATCCGAAGCGCCTCGCGCAGATCGCGCAAGAGCGGCATGCAGTTCAGGCAGACGGTGTTGGAGTTGCTGATGACGCCGTCCTCGCCGTCGGCGCGTCCGGGCGTACCGATGCCGATCATCTCCGGCAGGTCGTGACCAGACTTTTCAGCCATCATCTCCACCAGACTTTTGATCTGCATCAGAATGTGGCCATACCCCTTCTCCTGCTCCGTGGCGATGCGGTGGCGAATCAGCGGTCGAAGGCCGTCGTCGAGAATCACCCCCTCGATCTTGGTGCCGCCGAGATCGATTCCCCAGCGCGTCATCCCGCCCCTCCGTTCTGCAAAGCCCTGCGATGCACCACGTTCTTGACGATCCACGCCGACGCCGTATAGATCAGCACCGCGCTTGCAATGCCGATCACGATACCGCCAACTACGTCGCCGGGGTAGTGCACGCCGATGTAGATGCGTGAGAAAGAAACCATAGCAGCGTAAAAAATCACGACCACCGTGAATGCCTTGTCAACCGCCTCGCCCCGCCAGAAGAAAAGCCAGACGAGGCTCGCGATGGCGGCGGAGTTGGCGGCGTGGGAGGAGGCAAACGACCATGAGTGGGACTGATCGACAAGCAGGCGCACTCCATCGAGCGCGAAACAGGGACGGATGCGGTGAAACAGGGGTTTCATGATGCCTGAGGCGGTGAAGTCGGAGAGAGCGACCACAAGCAGGAAAAGGGGAATGAGGTAAAAAGCCTCTTTCCCCTTTCTGACAACAATGAAAAGCGCGAGGAGCGCGAAGATATGGGCGGAGCGCTTCGGACTGGTCAGAAACAGCATCAGGTCGTCCAGCGCCGGATAAGCCAGGCGATGGTTCAGGAGCTGGAACAACCATGCATCAGCCTGTCCGAGAGCCTCCATCGGGTTACTTTTTCTTTCCTCCCTTTTTTGTCGCCTTCGCTGGCGCGGTCGCGGCGGCAACCTGCATTGCGGCGGCAGCCTTGTCCGCGTCGGAAACCGTGGCATTGATGTAGGCCTGCTGTGCGATGCTGAAGATGTTGAACATCAGGTAGTAGAGCGCCAGACCCGCCGGCATGTTGTTGAAGAACAGCAGCATCATGGCGGGGAACATCCACATCATGATCTTCATCTGATCGTTGGGCTGGGTGGTTGGCGTGATCTTCTGCTGCACGAAGACGGTCACGGCCATCAGAATCGGCATGACGGCGATGTGGTCGCCATAAAGCGGCAGGGCAAAGCCGAAGTTGAAGATCGAGTCAGGAACGGAGAGATCCTTCACCCAGAGGAATCCATGCTGGCGAAGCTGGATCGAGGAACGGAAGACGTAGAACATCGCGAAGAGCAGCGGCATCTGGATCACCGTCGGCAGGCAGCCACCGAGCGGGTTGACGCCGGTCTCCTTGTAGATTCGCGCCATTTCGCTTTGCAGCTTGGCCGGATCGTTCTTGTACTTCTCCTGAATCTCCTGCATCATCGGCTGAAGGGCCGACATCTTCTTCATCGACTTGGTCGAGGCGAGCGAGAGCGGGTAGGTCACCATCTTGATCAGGAAGGCGAAGATGATGATGATCAGGCCGAAATTGTGCACGACCTTGTTCATCCAGTTGAAGATCGGCAGGATGATGAATTCGGCGAACGGCCTGGTCAGCCACTCCCAGCCAAAATCCATGATCTTTTCAAGGTTGACATTAAGCGCCTTCACCGTGTTGTAGTCAATCGGGCCTACATAGAGGCGATAGTGGTCATCCACGACGCTCTGCCCGGCGGGAACAGTCATTTTCAAAGCGGCCTCGTAGTTCTCGAACTCGCTTCCCGCATTTTTGACCCCCTGCAGGAAGACGCCATCGGTCGTGCGCGCCGGAATGAGCGCCGCGACGAAATACTTGTTCCGGACGGCAACCCACTGCGCATTACCGGACTCCTCCTCCTTGTAACGCTGCTTGGAATCCTTGGCGTCGAGCTTGAGCAGACTGCCGCCGAGATAAGCGCTTGCAATCGCGTTGGCCGACTCGTCCTTTTGATCCTTCTCGGAGTAGACCAGTCCGCCATCCCAGTCAAGCTGGTACTCGTTGCCCGCAAGGGTCGAAGCGAAGCCATTGAGCTTGAGGCCGTAATCAACCACATAGCTGTCGCCGGTGAAGGTGTAGGTCACCTGAATGCTCCGCGCGGCATCGACATCGAGCACAAAGCTGACCGAAAGCTTCTCCTTGCCGGTCACCTTCTCAGAGCTTCTCACATCGAGAGGTCTGAAGTACAGATCGCGAGTATCGATGCGCTTGCCGTCATTGCTCAGGAAAAGCATCGAGAGCGCCCCCTTCTCATTGGAAGAGATCAGGTTGAAGGGTTTGCCGTTCACGTCGAGGTGCTTTTTGAGCACAAGCGACTTGAGCGTAGCGCCTTTGGAGGAGAGCACCGCCGTGAACAGATCGTTGTCGATGGTGATGGTCTGCTCCGTGCCGACGGAGGCCTGGGCGAACGAGCCGAAACTCTCCGCTGGCGCAGCCACCGCAGCGGCTGCTGGCGGCAATGCGCCCGCCGGAGCGCTATTGACCGCCTCTGTGCGGGTTGCCGCTTTTTCAAGCTCCATCTTCTGCTGAGGCTTCATGAACTGAAGCCACACAATCATGATTGCAGCGATCAGGGCAAAGCCTATCACCGAATTTCTATCCATTAGTTCGACTCGTTTGAATTTCCTTCAGATCTCTTTTTTTTCGGCGGAACAGGATCGTAACCGCCGTTGGAAAACGGATTGCAGCGCAACACCCTCGTGACCGTCAGCCAGGATGCGTAGATAAAATTATGCAGCCGGAACGCTTCGAGAGCATAACTGGAGCAGGTGGGTTGATACTTGCAGGATGGACCAAGCAGAGGTGATAGAAACAACTGGTAAAACCGTATCAGGAGAATCGGCACGATATTGAACAGCCGCCCGATGCCATTGCCGGTCGCTTGCGATCCATGATTCTCTTCATTACCCATGATCTCTCACCTCGTCGCCCTCCCGCACTTTCAGCGGCCTTTTCGATGCAAACTGTTTCAGCAATTGACGTACTTCCGACCGGAGCATCTCCAGCGACGGAACGGAGTCAGCCCGACCACGATATAAAAACGCCAGCGTCACCTGACTCGTCTCCTCCGGCTGGCTTTGACTGTCTGCCCAACCCGGCAGGACTCCCTTTTCAAGCCGGTAAGCCTCGCGCATCAGGCGTTTGATGCGATTACGGTCCACGGCTCTCGGAGCAAGCTTTTTGCCAACCGTAAAAAGAACCCTGACCGGCGCCACACCGGCTTGTTCGACCGGCCTGGAGGCTGAAAAAATCAAAAGGAGAAAACCTCCTTTCAGACGCTTGCCCTGATTGAAAAGGCTGGAGATGGCGCGTCGTCCCCGAGCTATTTCGCCCTTTGGCAGGGCATTGGCGCGTTTATTCGAAAGCATGCCGACATGCACGCATTCCGTCCGCAAATGGAGCCTCGGCTCCATTCAGGAAGCGGATTTATTAGCGCTTCGAAGCGCTCATCGAGCTGCTGACGCTCAGGGAGTGACGGCCCTTTGCCCTTCTCGCGGAGAGCACTTTGCGGCCGTTCTTGGTAGCCATTCTCTGCCTGAAACCATGCTTGTTCCTTCTTTTCCTGTTGCTCGGCTGAAAAGTCCTTTTCATATGCTCGAAACTCCTCTCAAAAAATTGATTAAAAAAACTCGGTCTTGAATTTATCACTTTACTCGCTGATAAGCAAGTGAAGTACACGAAGAACCACTTATCCACATCCACGAAAAGACAAGTTATCCACAGTGTGGATAACTTGTTGATAAAAAAAATTTACCCCACCAAAACCCGCCAAACAACGGATAAGCGACTCATCAACACATGTTGACAACTTTTTGGCAATAATAATCTAAACCACAATAAAAGAACATCTTATGATGTTGAGAAACACTCCGCGCAAACTGCATCGATCAGTGGCGATTTTAGGATGCCGGTTTGTTTTTTGTCCACTGAAAACAGTACCTTGTAAACAGAAAATGTTGATGAATCTCTGAAAAACGCATTTTGCCAGCAATATCCATGTCAGATCCGATCCTACAGGAAGCGCCCGCCAACCAGAAAGTCATCCCGCCAGGCAGCCACCCGTTCGCTGAAAGGGTCTGGAGCGCCTGCCTCGGTCTGATTCAGGAGAACATCAACAGCCTCGCCTTCAAAACATGGTTTCTGCCCATCAGGCCCCTTTCGTTTTCAGGAAGCGAACTGACCATCGAGGTGCCGAGCCAGTTTTTCTATGAATGGATCGAGGAAAACTATTCGGTGCATGTCAAGCAGGCGCTGCGCCAGGTCATCGGCCCGGAAGCGAAGCTGATGTACTCGATCGTCATGGACAAGTCGCAGGGCCAGCCAGTGACCATCGAGCTTCCGCACCAGACCGATACCCCACCAGCAGAACGACCCACGCATCAGGGCGCTTCGGAGGCGAAGATAGCGGCAGATCGAGAGCGCTTCGAGCGCGGTCGCGCCAGATTCGAAAGCAACCTGAACCCGAAATACACCTTTTCAACACTCATCAGAGGCGATTGCAACTCTCTCGCCTTCGCAGCATCAAAATCCATCGCCCAGAATCCAGGCCAGAACGCCTTTAACCCCCTGGTCATTTACGGGGGCGTGGGCCTCGGCAAGACTCACATGATGCAGGCCATCGGCAACTCGGTGATGGAAAACCACATCAGCAGCGCCGTTCTGTACGTTTCGAGTGAAAAATTCGCCATCGATTTCGTCAACGCGATCCAGAACGGCAACATTCAGGAGTTCTCCGCCTTTTACCGGAACATCGACGTCCTGATCATCGACGACATCCAGTTCTTCGCCGGCAAGGAGAAGACGCAGGAGGAGATTTTCCACATCTTCAACACCCTGCACCAGTCCAACAAGCAGATCATCCTTTCGGCTGACCGGCCGATCAAGGAGATCAAGGGAATCGAGGATCGCCTCATCTCGCGCTTCAACTGGGGACTCTCAACCGACATCCAGGCCCCCGATTACGAGACCCGCAAGGCGATCATCCAAAGCAAGCTCAAACAGAGCGGCGTGTCGCTCGATCCGGTCGTCATCGAGTTCATCGCGACGAACGTGACCAACAACGTCCGCGAGCTCGAAGGGTGCATCGTCAAACTGCTTGCCGCCCGCTCGCTCGACAACCAGGAGATCGATTTGCAGTTCACCAAATCGACGCTGAAGGACATTATCCGGTACAACACCAAACAGTTGACCCTCGATACCATCGAAAAAGCGGTCTGCGCATTCTTTTCGATCACCTCCAACGACCTGAAAGGCAAGTCGAAAAAAAAGGAGATCGCCGTCGGACGGCAGATCGCCATGTACCTCTCAAAGGACATGACCGACTCGTCGCTCAAGACCATCGGCCTGCACTTCGGCGGTCGCGATCACTCGACGGTCATCCACGCCCTGAACACTGTCGAGAAAAAGATCGAATCATCCAACGAAGAAAGGAAAAAAATCGAGGAGCTGAAAAAAAGGATCGAAATCATGTCGATGTAACTGTAAATATGTGCATAACCTGTGCAAAACCTGTTGGTGCAATCTTGACTTCAGGGGAGTTATCAACATCATGGCCGAATCATCAAAAATCTCCAACATACCATCAACACACGCCCTGATGAGAAGTCCACAGATTGTCCACAGTCGCGACAGCTTGAGATGAATCCGTAATGCCTTATAAAACAATGGTTTGCAAGCGTTCTTCTTCCATCAGTCAAGAATTCCACAGGCACAACAACAACAACAATTTTTTTATTTAAAAGAATAAATATTGTAAGAGATGAAATTCAATACGACCATCAAGCGACTGCAAGAAGCCGCCAACAAGGTCATTCTTGCTGTTCCTGCTAAATCACTCGATACGCGGTTTGACAATATCAACCTGACCCTCGAGAACGGGATGCTCACCATGTTCGCCACGGACGGAGAGCTTTCGATCACCGCAAAATGTGACGTGGCATCGACAGACAAGGGAAATGTCGCTATCAGAGCCCGAACTTTGCAGGATTTTTTGCGCAGTATGTATGATACTGACGTCACTTTCGACATCGAACGACAGTCGATCGGTGAACTTGGCACCATGCACATCGCAACGGATAAAGGACGATACCGGGTTCCCTGTACCTTCGCTTCAAAGCCGGAAAGCCAGCAGAGAAATTTCGATCTCTCCATCGAGCTTCAGCCGAACGATCTGCAGGACATGATCCAAAAAACGCTTTTCGCATGCAGCGTCGACGGGATGCGACCGGCGATGATGGGGGTGTTGTTCGAATTCGATGGAGAAAACATCAATGCGGTCTCTACCGATGGCCATCGACTGGTTCGTTGCAGAAAAAATGCTGTTGTCGCGGTAGAGGAAAAACAAAAAATTGTTGTACCGGCAAGGGTGCTCTCCATCATTCAGAGGATGCTTTCAAGCGAAGAGGTCAAAATGACCATCGACTCGGAGCGCAGAAACGTCAGGTTTAAAACGGATAGCACGGAACTGGAGTCGGCATTGATCGTCGAACCATATCCAAATTACGAGGCGGTCATACCGGTGGAAAACGACAAGAAGCTGGTAACGGATAGAGGGCAGTTACATGATTCGGTTAAAAGGGTAGGCAGATTTTCAAGCATCGGTGACCTGAAGATCACTGCGCAGGATTCACAGATCAAGGTAATGGCAGAGAATGCAAGCGAAGGAGAGTCCGCGCAGGAGGAGATGTCCTGCACTTACGCCGGAGAGGAGATCACCATCGGTTTCAACACGAAATTCGTGGAAGCGGCGTTATCGCATATCGATACCGACGAGGTTCTGATCGAGATGAACACCCCAAAAACTGCTGTGCTTTTTAAGCCGAAAAGCGATGAAAAGCAGGAGAACCTCATGATACTCGTCATGCCGGTGAGAATCAACAACTGAGATGATGTGATTTGCGGCTCAAAAGCATAAGCATTGAAAATTTCAGAAACCACAGGCATCTGGAATTTGAACCGGGTCAGCACATCACCAATATTTTTGGATGTAACGGCTCTGGCAAGACCACGATACTTGAGGCAATCCATTACTGCGCGCTGACCAAAGGATTCAGCGGAAACAGCGATAAGGATTGCCTTATGTTCGGTGAGGAGATGTTCACTATACGCTCCTCCTTCGAAAGCGATCAGGGAAGTAATACACGGGTAGTCGTGTCGTATGCTTCACCGAGGGAGAAGCGTATAATGGTCAACGACCAGGAACTTCCGACTTTTTCAAAACACATTGGCCTTATTCCTTGCGTAACCTTTACGCCAGGAGAGCTGGTCATCATCACCGGTGGACCAGCAGAAAGACGACGCTTCATGGATACGGCAATTTGCCAATACGACCGGAAGTATCTTTCCGATCTCATGCAGTACCGTAGAGTACTTCAACAGCGCAATGCTTTGTTATCATCCTTCAACGATCATTCAACTACTGAGACTTCGATGGAGGTGCTGACTGAACAGCTCATTACGCATGCCGTGGAGATTGTCATGGCACGAGAGCGATTTATCAGCAGTTTCAGCATGATGCTTAATGAGGCGTATCGATGGCAACCGGAAGGCACGGTGAGTGAAATCACCTATCAATCCTCCCTTCACCACGGAGAAAAACAGCTCTCAAAAGAGCAGATGCAAGCGATTTTCAGAGAAAAATATCGTGCAATAAAAAAACAGGAGATGCTGAGAAGGCAGACGGGAGCAGGTCCGCACAGAGATGATCTTCAATTTTACCTCAATGGCAGGGAGATCCGAAAATACGCTTCTCAAGGACAACAGAGAGCATTTCTTGTGGCCATGAAAATGACCATGCATACTTATTTGTACGAAAAAGCTGAAGAGATGCCGATATCTCTTCTCGACGATCTGTTCAGCGAGCTTGACGAAAAAGTATCGTCCAATATGCTCGAATCGCTTTCGTCGAAAGGACAAGTCATTATAACTTCGACAGAAGAAAGAGATGGGAAAGGAATTACTCCATTTTCAATAAATAAGTACCGGGAAAAGACGGGATGATGGGATGAAGAAAAAGAAAAACCCACGACAACTTGGCTCACTTATTTCAGATGTTTGTAGAAAAATAGGAATGACCGAGGCGTATGAAGAGTACAAAACACTTCAGATATGGAATGAGGTCGTAGGAGAGGCCATATCGAAAATGACGACGGTTGAGAAGATGAAAGATGGTGATTTACATGTCAAAGTCATGAATCCATCATGGAGGATGGAGCTGAACTTCAGGAAAAGAGATATCGTAACTCGACTGAACAAGGCGATTGGTTATGAAATGATAAGAACGATAATCTTCAAATAATCCGGAACGCTGTGATTTAGAGGCGTTCCGGACAGATTTTAAACAGTTAACGTAAAAAAAATAACAAGATGGTTAAATATCGCAGGTAAGGTTATACATCTCGATCATTTTTTCCGCAAATGCTTTTCCAAACTCCCTGCACTGTGCAAACTCAGGTTCGTGTGGTTGGAACTTGATCGTCAGATTCTTGTCAAAAACCTTGAGCTTGAGATTGGCAAGATTGCTTTCGATGATTTTCACACCTTCACCACTCCAGCCATATGAACCAAAAGCTGCAGACAGTTTGCCTCGGTCACGCAACGGATTGAGAACGGCAAAGATATTGTAAATCTGGTGAACTATATTTTGGTTGATGGTTGGCGAACCGATAATGATTCCCATAGAATGAGCGATCTTCTCTTCGAGTTTTTCAGCTGACATATTTTCAATATCACACACATCGACATTGAAATTGCATGACATTTTCAAACCTTCAGCGATCTTTTGCGCGAGCATTCCAGTGTTTTCATAAGCGGAAACATAGGCAATGAGAATGCTCTTTTCATTTGGCATTGCAATTGCGGCCTGAGAATATCGCAGCGACAGATCGACATATTTTTTCCAGTTCGATCTAAGAATCGGTCCGTGACCTGGACAAATAGCATGAATATCGAGTGGACGGATCTTCTCGATGGCCTGCAGCATGTATTTGCTGAACGGTCTCAGAATTGCGTCAAAATAGTATTTGAATGCGTCATCGAAATCACCGCAGAGGTCATCATACATCGCTTCGTTGCTGTAATGACAACCGAAAGAGTCGCAGGTAAAGAGTACGCGATCCTCTTCAAGCCACGAGTAGATCGTATCGGGCCAATGCAGGTTTGGAGCACCGATGAAGTGGATTGTCTTATTGCCGAGATCGAGTTTATCACCATTCTTGACCACGAGATGCTTGAAGTCATGGCCAGTCTGGTCACGCAGGAACTTGATGGCGTTGCCGCTGCCGACAACGGTCGCGTTTGGAGCAACGGAGAGCAGGTTATGCACGTTGCCTGAATGGTCGGGTTCGGTGTGATCGACAATGATATACTCGATCTCTTCGGGATTGACCACTTGCTTGAGCTTTTCGAGATAGGTTGGCCAGAACTTCACCTTCGTGGTTTCAACGACCGTTTTTTTCTCGGCATTGATGAAATACGAATTATACGTGGTGCCGTATTTGGTTTCCATGACGATATCGAAAGTGATCAGGCCCGGATCGAGCACGCCAATCCAGGAGACATCGTCAGTAATAGGAAGTATTTTGTTGTCGATCATTTTATTTTAGGATAAGGTTTTAGAGTAATTGATTATATAATTGTAAGATCGGATAAAAAGTTTAATAAATAAGGAGAATCAAAAAGGAGTTTCATCACGATAAATATCTTCGGTCTCAAGGTGGCGAATTTCACGCACGATCTTTATGCCGACTGGTGAAAAAGCGAAAAGGGTGTCAGCCGTAAAGATAGTGCTGAAATCCTGAGGATTGAAGAAAGGAAGAAATTTTTGCGTGAACTCATCAAGTCGTTTCAAATAGAAACTGGAGTTTTCATCGGGTTGTTCCTTTTTCCACTCTTCGGCAAGACGACCTTTGTCAACAAAGGTAGCGGGATTGCCAGAACCTGCGATGTAATAGGTCATGCGATCTCCTTTTGAAATCTCCATTCCCTGACGCAGCGCGATTTCATAGGTGATCGATTTCGAACGCTTCCCAGAACGGACATCGGCGACATACTGATCGAGCGAGGTTTTCAACGATTCGGTTCTTGAAAACTCGCTGATATCGAGATGATGGTTCATAATATTCTCACGGTAACGAACATACAAGTCATGGAGACCCTGAATATCGTCCCTGAGCAGAAGAATGAAGCCTTCCCTGATGAAATCGCGACCGAATTTTTCGCCACTGCGACTCACGAAGGATGAGCCTTTCAACTTGAGTTTGTCATGATAATCGAGAAGCACGTAGTTCTTCTTCATGTAGGAGATCATCTTTCTGAAACGACCATCGAAGGCAATTCGGATGCCGGATGGCATGGTAGAAGAAACCTCCTCGACAAGTCTACGCTCGTCATCCTCCGAGACTACATGCGAAGGCGGAACAAGGAAGATACCGTCAGTATCGACCTCGATAACCTGCGCGCCGCGCGATTCGAACTCACGGATCATCGATCTTGCGATCTCCTGTCCTTTGGTGGTGACGCGGTCAGCCTCCTCGAAATCGTTGAAAATGCCGCTGCTGAAGCCAAGATAGCCGTACATGGCGTTGATGATGATCTTGAACGACGATTGCATGGC
>CAIUQW010000039.1 GCA_903901395.1 uncultured Chlorobiales bacterium
GGGCAATGCCGATCTGCTGGTGAAAAAAGTGCCCCCGGCGTCGCGCTTCATCGAGCACATTGACGACATCCGGAAATCGGCCCTTCGCTCTGCCAACATGACCAGGCAGTTGCTCGCTTTTGCCCGCAAGGAGATCGTCATGCCACAGGTTTGCGCGCTCGACGAGGAGATCGAAAACCTGCTTCCGATGATCGAATCGCTGATCGGTCGCCACATCCGCTTCCTGTGGCGTCCAGCGAGCGGCGGACGGTGCGTGCACATGGATCCGTCGCAGATCGATCAGATACTGATCAATCTGTGCATCAATGCCCGGGACGCCATCAACGGCAACGGCAATGGCACGATCATCATCGAAACCTCAGCGGCCACGATCGAGAGCGAAGAGTGCGCCGCCGGTCATACGTGCCAGACGCCGGGCCATTATCTCCGGATCGCCGTCTGCGATACCGGCTGCGGTATCGAAAGCCATGCACTGCCGCATATCTACGAACCCTTTTTCACCACCAAGGAACCCGGAAAAGGCACTGGTCTTGGCTTGTCCACGGTCTACGGCATCCTGAAGCAGAACAAGGGATGGATCGACTGCATGACCCGCTCCGGCGAGGGCACGACCTTCAACGTCTATCTGCCTGCCTATAATGACCGAGCCATCTACCCGTGTGAGGAATCCGTCGAAACCGCCATCGACATTTCCGGTGAAACCATCCTGCTGGTTGAAGATGCCCCCAACATTCTCCCCATACTTCAAGAGCTGCTCGAAAAGAGGGGTTTCAGAATAGTTACCGCCAGGAACGCGGAGGCCGCCGTCCGTGCTGCCAGTCAGTACCCCGGCATCATCGATCTTCTGGTGACTGACATTATGCTTCCGGATATGAATGGCATCGAGCTGAGTAAAAAATTAGAGGCTGTGCGACCGGGTCTGAAAACGCTCTTCATGTCCGGCTACGCTCAGGAAAACTTTTACAAGCACAAAAACCTTTGTAATGAGGTGAATTTCATCCAGAAACCCTTCAATATCAACAGTTTTCTGAGATTGGTATCGAAGATTCTGGCATCGTCGCAATACTGATTGCGGAGCGCCTGTCGAGACCGAACTGCTGACCAGTGGCTATGGGCCGACGGTGTTTGACCGAAAACGTCGTCGTATGATATGCTACCCGAGATGTGTTGTTTAACGATTTTGTCAACCATGAACATTTGGAGGCCATCATGAAAAAACTGCTTGCCCTGACGCTGCTTCTTTTGCTTGGAGGCTGTGAGTCGTATTACTCGAGTGAGGGTGGACGAGACCGAGATGACCGGTATCGCCGCGAGGACAGAAGAGACCGGGACGACCGGAGGGATCGCGACGATCGCCGTGACCGTGACAGCGACCGCGATCGTGATCGTAACCGTAACCGTTATCAGTGAGCCTTATCGGCGAAGCATGACCCTTGCCGGAAGTGCTTCGCCGGGCATATCTAAAAGTTCCAGAAGGAAAACGATGCTGACTGTTTGTAGAAAGCAGACTACTGTCATGTCAAGGGTAAATAGTCTGAATCCTCTGTCATTGCGAGCCGCCCGTATCAGGCACCATACCGCATACGGACAATGAACAGTGTGTATATTTGTTCGACGAAGAGCGCAGCCGACTCTGAAAAAGAAATTGTGCTAAAGCCCTGATTTATCAATTCTTCATCAACCCCGGACTGAAGTCCGGGGCAATGGTTGAAAAGAGCGATGGACTCAGTCAGATTCAGGAGGGATTTA
>CAIUQW010000040.1 GCA_903901395.1 uncultured Chlorobiales bacterium
GCCAGCGGATTCGCGGAGGTCTTGCCCTCTTTTTTCAGCTTCGAGAACATCGGCGATTCAGACATCTTCATGCGGATGAAGACCGAAACGCCGACCAGGAAGATCGAGAGCAGGAACGGCACGCGCCAGCCCCAGTCGTTGAAAGTCTCGAGACCCAACGTCTGGCGGACGATCAGGATAACGCCAAGCGAAATGAACAGACCGAAGGTTGCGGTGGTCTGGATGAAGCTCGTCCAGTAGCCGCGCTGGTTGTCGGGCGAGTGCTCAGCGACGTAGGTAGCCGCGCCGCCGTACTCACCGCCAAGCGCGAGACCTTGCAGGAGTCGCAGGAGGAAGACGATGGCCGGAGCCGCGAAGCCGATCTGCGCGTAGCCGGGAACGAGACCGATCACGAAGGTCGAGCCGCCCATGATGACGAGCGTCACGAGGAAGGTGTACTTGCGTCCGATGAGGTCACCGAGACGTCCGAAGAAGAGAGCGCCGAAAGGACGGACGACGAAACCGGCAGCGAACGTGGCCAGAGTCGCCAAGAGAGCGGCGGTCGGGTTGTCTTTCGGGAAGAACTGTTCGGAAATGATCTTCGCGAGCGAACCGAAGATATAGAAGTCATACCACTCGATGAGGGTGCCTACGGAGGAGGCCGCAATGACCTTCCGCGTGCTGGATACCTCTTCGGAGTGGGAGGCAGAGTAGTTTTGTGCCATACAAAAGCTCCTTGGTTGATGAAAAAAGAGTCTGAAAATTGTCTGAAAAAAACGGCATCGAATCGACGCCGGAAACGGTTCAGTCGATGAACTCGTGCTCGTTCTCCTTGACGACGAGCACCGGGCAGGGAGAGCGTCTGACGATGTGTTCCGCCACGCTGCCGAGAATCATGCGCTTGAGTCCCTTGCGTCCGTGGGAGCCCATGATGATGATGTCCGCTTCCTGGCGGTTGGCGTAATCGAGGATGCACTCTTCCGGGAAGCCTTCGTAGATGGCGTAATCGGCCACGACGCCGGCCATCTGTTCTTCTTCGATAAGCGCGGCGAGCTTCTGCTCCTCATCGGAGTTCTCTTTTTCGAGACCGTGCGAGTAATTCATCGTGGGGTCGTTTTCCACGACGCCGACCAGGAAGACTTTGGCGTCCGACAGCTTCGCAAACTCGTTTGCATACTGCATTGCCTTTCGGGAAAGGCCGGAAAAGTCAACCGGGCAGATGATCTTTTTGATGGTAATCATAGCCAGTCAGATGGTTTGGGTTGATTGAACGACATAAAAAAAAATCGCCGGATACCATGTAATATCCCCGTTATCCTGCCTGAAGCGCAGGCGGTACGTTCCCCAGAAGGACAGCGCATTTGTCCGGAAACAGGGTATTGAACGGTATTGGCGTGGTAAACTCTCGCCGGAAAGACTGAAACGGCGAAAAGAACAGGATTTTTACAGATATGACGATGACTCTTTTACGAAAGGCGGCTGGAGAGCCGGCCTTCAAAAAGATCATCGAGTCGGATGAACAGACGGCGCATACTATGTGCGATGCTCCAAAGAAATAATATAACTATATAACCCTTTTAGAACAAGTAAACGATTGTTTATTTTCGTTATTGGCGTAAAAACGAGAGGAAATAAAAAAGCCGCAGTTGCCTGCGGCTTTTTTAAGCATTGCTGCGAAACCAACCTTAGAAGGTAACGGTAGCAACAAGTTCAGTGCGGAGTCTGTCTCTGTCGATTTTGGTATCGGCTGCTTTGTCTTTCGCAGATGCCGCCCAGTAACGGATGATCGGAGTCACGCTGAATGAACCGGCAGCGGAATCGTATACCTTGAAGTTGTACTGTGCCCAAACGAAGACGTTGGTGTAGTCGATATTGAGATTATCGGTCTTGTCGGTGGCCTTGTTGTAGTCGATCCAGGCCATGGCGTTACCTACTTCGCCTTTGAGTCTCAGGATGTAAGCACTGTAATCGACATTTGCGGCTGCGCTACCTGCGGTGTAGTTGCCATTGTCTTTACATTTGGTGTAGAAGCCGCTCAGGCCGATCTTGGCGTCACCGGCTGGCACGGAGAGGTTGGCGCCAAAAGTGTCGGGGGTGACGTTCGAGTAGTTGAGGCCGTCAAGATTGGTGAGGCCGATGATAGCCTGGGGCTCGACGGTGACATCGCCGATCTTATCCTTGTATGTCAGGTGCAGGGCGTAAGCGTCGTTGAAAAGGCCGTCACCTTTAGCCGTAGAGTTATCCGTAACGTCGTTGTCAAATACGACGAGGGTGGCGTTGGCTTCACCAGAACCGAGCTTGCAGCCATAGTTGAGGCCGTAGACGCGATCCATGTTGAACGTTGCCACCGGGATATCGGCATCGGAGAACGGGTAAAGAGCCAGATCGAAGATGGGGTTGTTGACCGAACCCAGCGGCAAACGGCCAACCATGTAATGGCTGTCTTTCATGACGCGGCCGAAGTAGAGCTGTGAGATATCGATGCCCGAAGCCTCTTCGTTGTTGTTCTCGACAGTGTTCCAGCCACCAGCGTTGTTGTCAGTGGTCAGCAAGGTTTTGAAGAAGTACCCGCTGCCAAGATCGGCGGAGGCCTTCAGGCGCAAGCGGTAGGCGAACTGGAGATCGTTTGTATTATCGGTAGCTGTATCGCCGGTTGTTTCCGTAAACTGACCCCTGACGCGCGTAGAGGCGTCGCCGCTGAGTTTCAGTTCAGCCGAAGCCGGTGATGCGTATGCCAGTACTGCGCACATGGCAGCAAGTGACAGCATTTTTTTCATCATGTGTTCTCCGTTAGGTTGTGTGATGCGTGTTGTGAAGACAAAAAGAAACCGCCGTTGGCGGCCGGTCGCCACTTTGAAAAGCGGCAACACAAAGTATACAAAAGAACGGGTGTGGTTATGGTTAACGCTAAATTAAGTAAATAGTATTGATTAGTCCAAAAAAAAGATGCATTTCCCCTTTTGGGGGTGCTGCTCTTCTATACTTGTAAAATCTGATAATCAAGGCTATTTGCGCTTTTCACTTGAAGATACCGGTGATCAGCATAGGCAATCGCATTCTCGCTTATCGAACATACAGATGTTCTCGATAAGTTATTGTATGAATGTGTTTATATATATAATCATGTGTAAATATATATAAAATGCAGTAATCCTTTTGAGCTGAATGACGGAAAAGAAGTGTCAATCGTGAAATATTTCGTTTATTTCCTGATGAAACTATCGATCATTGCAACGGTCAAGTGTATATGAACTTTCCTTCAAGAAAACCGGTCCATCTGAGAGTCAGCGCCCTGTGCATTCAGGACGGTCATGCGTTGTTTGTCGAGCACCGGAGCTTCGCGCCGGAGGATCCGGCCATGCCCGAAAGCTACTGGATTCTGCCGGGCGGGGTGGTCGAACGGGGTGAAACGCTTGAAGAAGCGCTCCGGCGGGAGCTGCTGGAGGAGACTGGTCTGGAGTGCACGGTGGGCGGGATGGTGTTCATCAAGGAGCTGCTCTGGCCGCATCCGGGCTTGCCGGGGCAAGGCGAGCGGCACCACTCGGTTTCGCTCGGCTTTCACTGCGAAGTGACCGGCGGCACGCTCATGACTGGCCGCGATCCCGAACTTCCCGACGAAAAGCAGGTGATCCTCGAAAGCCGCTGGCTGCCGCTCGCTGAACTGGCCAGCTACAGCCTCTATCCGCCTTTTCTGTATGATTTTATCGACTCTGGACTTCGCCGCGGTTTCGGCACCCTCTGCCCGGAGTTCTTCGACTCGAAGCGGTGATGGAAGGCGAGTTGAAGAGGGCAACCGCAAGGGATTGCCCCTACAACAGAAATGGCGGAAATATGCATTGTTTCCCGGTCTTTCGTAGGGGCAGTCCCGACTTGTCGGGATGCCCTGATTTACCACCTTGCTGGGGTTTGGTGGTTGCATGAAATTCGGGCAGGCACAGGGGCCTGCCCCTACGGAAATTTGCGATGTTTCCCGGTCTTTTGTAGGGGCTGGCCTTGCGCCTGCCCGAATTCCGGTTATCAGTCGGATCCGACCGATCTGTCAGGTAAACTGAAATCACAAATCAACAATCATGCCAAGCGTGGTGTAGCTTTCGGGCTTGTAGTAGTACATGCCCTGACGGCTCATGCCTGAGAAATAGTTGGCGGCGACGCGGACGCCGTTCAGGCCGAGCGAGGTCAGGCGCATTCCCGCTTGCAGGTTCCAGGTGCCCCGGTAGCCTTTCGTTCTGCCCTCATCCCAATTCCATTTCGGAAGCAGCTTGAAGTCGGCGGCCACGTAGGCGTGCGACGGCAGGCCGATTTCAGCTCCAGCCTGGAACGAACTCGGGCTGATTTTGTCCGGAATGGTGTGGTACATGTACTGGTAGCCGAGGTAGACCCTGCGGCCCGGCGCGGAGAGAGCGCCCGTCACGTTGACGAACTCGCGGCTGTAGGTGAAGGGAATCTTGCCGCCGGGGACGAGATGCGGATTCAGCCACTGGCCGTCAGCATCGGTGTGGCCGTCCTCGAAGTGGGCCGAGATGTGGCTCAGGCGAACCCGCACGCTCGCTTCGTCAAAAGGCAGCTTGCACGTCTTGAGCTGATGCCGGAAGGTGGTGTTGACGCCGAACTGGTAGTCGATGCAGTCTACCGGGAACTTGAAGTTATTGGTTCTGTTGAGCAGCGACCAGGTGGCGAAGTCGATGCCGAAGGCGAAGGACTTGTTCTTGTTCTGATAGAGGTCAGCCGAGGTGCCGATGTCGAGCTGGAGCTGCTTTTTGCCGAGCATCGGCATGACGGCGATTCGCGGCTCCGTCGGGTCGGCGAGCAGTGGCTCGAAGAGCGTGTCGAAGTTCGGCTTGATCGCCGATTCGGCCATCGCGGATTTCGCCGGTGCCGCAACGCAAAGAGCGCCGAGCATCGTTGCCGTTAGAAGAGAGGTGCGTTTGTTCATGATGTATCGTTCTTGGTCGTCGATGATTGTCTCTAATAAATATTATCTGGCCAGCAGTCGATGCAGCACCGCCATGCGCACGGCGACGCCGTTGGTCACCTGCTCCATCAGCATGCTGCTTGAATAGCCGGGCGGCTGGATGCGGTCGGCCACGAGGTTCGAGATTTCGATTTCGCGGTTGATCGGCCCCGGATGGAGCACCGGCAGGAGCCGCTTCAGCCGGTCGAGCTTTTCGTCGGTGAGACCATACCGCGCCGAGTACTCTTCGAGCGACGGGATGTAGCCGCCGGTGGCGCGTTCAAGCTGGAGGCGGAGCACGATGGCCGCGTCTGCCCAGGCGAGCGCCTCGTCGAGGCCGGTAAAGACCTGCACGCCGAGCTGGTCGATGCGCCCCGGCAGGAGCGTCGTGGGTGCGCAGACGGCGATTTCCGCGCCAAGTGTTTTCAGGCCGATGATGTTCGACCGCGCTACGCGGCTGTGCAGAATGTCGCCGAGGATCATGATTTTCAGCCCTTCGATCCGTCCGAAATATTCGCGCAAGGTGAGCATGTCGAGCAGCGCCTGCGTCGGATGCTCGTGCGTGCCGTCTCCGGCGTTGACGACCGGTTTTTCGGTAATCGAGGCGACGAAATCCGCCGCGCCGGAGGATGGATGGCGCAGCACGAAGGCGTCCACCTTCATCGCTTCGAGGTTGCGGATGGTGTCCGACAGGGTTTCGCCCTTGGTGACGCTGCTCGCCGCCGCCGTGAAGCTGAGCGTGCTCGCACCGAGATGCCGCGCGGCAAGCTCGAACGAAAAGCGGGTGCGGGTTGAATTTTCAAAGAAAACGAGCGCGATGCGCCGGTTGGCGAGTACCGGCTCGAAGGTCGGGTGGTCAGCTTTGAGGCCCGCGCGGTAGCTGGCGGCGAGGTCGAGAAGATCGTGAAGCGTGCTGGCGGGCAGCCCGTATAATCCCGTGAGGTGGTTCAAAAGCGCGAAAACGGTTAAGTGTTGGTTGTGCTTTGCGAAATTAAGAAAATTTTGACGATCATGCATCACCGCCCCGAATTGTCGCCGAGGAACTGTCAGGGGAACGGCGATGGGGGAAGAAAACTGAAGATATTCAGGAGGGTTTTAACCCGACGGACA
>CAIUQW010000041.1 GCA_903901395.1 uncultured Chlorobiales bacterium
AGCCCGACTGCTCCGCGCCGAGCAGGTTGCCCGCGCCGCGAATGTCGAGGTCGCGCAGGGCGACGTTGATGCCGGAGCCAAGCTCCGTGAAGCTCTCGATCACCGCGATGCGCTGGATCGCCTCGCGCTTGAGCGTGTGCAGCGGCGGCGTGACGAGGTAGCAGTAGGCCTTGCGCTCGCTGCGTCCCACGCGCCCCCGAAGCTGGTACAGGTCCGACAGGCCGAACATGTCGGCGCGGTTGATAATGATCGTGTTGGCGTTGGAGATGTCGAGGCCCGAGCCGATGATCGAGGTCGCGATGAGCACGTCAAGCTCCTGCTGCATGAAATCCATCATGATATTCTCCAGCTCTTTGGCGGGCATCTGGCCGTGCGCCGAAGCGATGCGGGCGTAGGGCACGAGTTCGCGCAGCGTGCGCTCAACCTCGTCGAGGCTGGCGATGCGGTTGTTTAGGAAGAAAACCTGCCCCTCGCGCTGGATTTCACGCCGGATGGCCGACTGGATCAGCGCCGAATCGTACTCGGTGATGACCGTTTCGACCGGCTGGCGGTTTTTTGGCGGCGTCGAAACAATCGAAATATCGCGCGCGCCGAGCATCGAGAACTGCATGGTGCGCGGAATCGGCGTTGCCGACATGGTCAGCGTATCGACGCCGGGGAACTGGTGACGTAATTTCTCCTTTATCTCGACGCCGAAGTGCTGCTCTTCGTCGATGACGAGCAAGCCCAAATCTTTGAAAATTACATCCGACGAAACCATTCGGTGCGTACCGATGACGATGTCCACCGCTCCCGCCGCGATGCGTTCGATCACCTCTTTCTGCTGCTTTTTCGGCACGAAGCGGCTCAATACGGCAATGTTCACCGGGAAGTTGGCGAAACGCCGCGCGAAGGACTCGCCGTGCTGATGCGTCAGAATGGTGGTCGGCGTCAGAATCGCCACCTGCTTTTGCGACTCGACCGCCTTGAATGCCGCGCGCATTGCGATTTCGGTCTTGCCGAAACCCGCGTCGCCGCAGATAAGCCGGTCCATCGGCGACGGCGACTGCATATCCTTCTTCACCTCCTGAATCGCCTTGAGCTGGTCGGGGGTCTCCTCGAACATGAACGACGCCTCGAACTCGCGCTGAAAGATCGAATCGGGCGCGAAGGCGAAGCCGGGGGTCATCTTGCGCTCGGCGTAGATGCGGATCAGCTTGGCCGCGATGTCGCGAAGCTTTTTGCGCACCTTCTCCTTCTTGGCGCTCCACTTCGAACTGCCGAGCTTTGAGAGTTGTGGCAGCGAACCCTCCGAAGCGGTGTATTTCGAGAGCAGGTTGATATTCTGCACATTGACGTAAAGCTGGTCGCCCCCCTCATACTCGACCAGCACGCACTCCTGTTCGGAGTTGCCGACCTGAATCGTTTCGAGCGAACGGAATACGCCGACGCCGTAATCCTCATGCACGACGTAATCACCCACCTTGAGGCGCTGTAATTCCTTGAGCGAAATGCCACGCACCTTGCGCTTGCGGTGCGTTTTGTGGGTGTGGAACTTGCCGAAGATGTCCGATTCGGCGTAGATCGACATGCCGCCAAACTCGAAGCCGGTGTGCAGGTTCGCCGGAATCCACTCGATGGTGCCTGGCGCTGGACGCTGCTGCTCCGGCCCTCGCTCCTCCGAAATGAACTCCGCCAGCTCCTCGATCTCACGGCGCGACGCGCAGGCAAAAAGCGGCTTCAGCCCGCGCTGGGCCTCCTCCTGCAAGCGCCCCGCAAGCAGCCGGAAGTTGCCTTGCAGCCGCTGCTGCTCGCCCGAGGCGAAGTCGACCCCCTCGCGCCCGATCCGGTGAATCACCACGTGCCGGAAGCGCGGCAGCGCCGCTTCGAGCAGCTCGCGGCTCGCGGCGCTCTGCATCGCGGTGGCGTCGTCGATGACGATGATGGCCGATTCCGGCAGATAGTCGAGGATGCCGGAGTGGCCGCCCGCCGCGCCCTCCTGCGTGAAGCTGCCGAAGAGATCGACCGATTCGATGGCCGAGGTCGAAAGCTGGCTGTCGGTGTCGAAATTCCTGAGCGAGCTGACCGTATCGCCGAAAAACTCGATGCGCACCGGCTCGCGGCTGCCGTAACAAAATACGTCAATGATCGATCCGCGCACCGAAAACTCCCCCTCGTTCTCGACGAACTCGCGCTTCTCGAAGCCGTTGTTTTTGAGGAACTGCATCAGCGCGTCGTACCCCGCGTCGCTTCCTGCGGCGAGCGAAAAGAGCCGCTCGCCCGCCGCTGCCGCGCTGCACACCTCAACGCCGAGATCCTCGAAGGCCGCCAGCACGACGAGCGCCTCGCGCCGCGAGAGCATCCCGAGCGCCGGAGAAAGCTCGTCGGCGGTGTTGCGGAAGGACTTGCCGCCAAGCAGGAGCGGCAGGTCGTTGTCGTACACCTCCTCCTCGTCGGCGCTGGAAAAAAGCACCACCGGCGCGTCGAAATCCCGGAACAGCCCGGCGGCGATGAAGGGCGCGAGCGACCCCCGAACGCCACAAACGCTCACTGCCCGGCGCTCTCCCGCCATTGCCGATGCCGAAAGCGCCTCGCGGAGGGTGCGATACGGAGCCGACGCGGCGAGGTTGTCGAACACGAGATCGACCGGTCTTTTGACGATGCTGGCGAACTGAGGCGTGGGATCGGCGGAAAATTTCATGGAACAGGCGTCGATACGGATTTCGGGCAAACAGATAGGCCTCCACGGCGCGATCCGTGGAGCACACCCTCCCAGCCGCCACTCGCTCGGGCGGGAGGCCGGTTGTACATATTTTGACTTATACAACGGTCAATATAATAAAGAGCCTTAATTCAGGAAGAGCCAGCATCGACGAATAGTGCCGACCTCTGCCAGCGCCGCCTCGTGAACCGCCGGTACACAGCGCACCTATACACCAGAACTTCGCGCTGATGGGGTGACGAGGAGGGCGGGGCGGTGTTGATGGCGATGATGCGCGGCGGGGCGCTATCGCGGTAAAGTGTTGGTAGAATCAAAAACCCGCGTTAGATTGACACTTGAGCCAGGTGAGCCTGTAATTTTGAATTGCTGAGCTTCACGTATGAAGACTTACGCATGGAATTCTGAGAAAAACGAGCTGCTCAAAAAGGAGCGGGGAATCTCGTTCGAGGAAATTGTTCTGAATATCCAGCTCGGAAACGAACTCGATCTTTTCGAGCACCCGAACCAGGAGCGCTATCCGGGGCAAAAAATCTTGGTTGTTCTCGTTGAAGGCTACGCCTACCTCGTGCCCTTCGTAGAGAACGGTGAAGAACTCTTTCTGAAAACCATCATTCCAAGTCGCAAAGCGACCAAACATTATCGAGGTAATAATCATGAGTGAATTTGATACAGAAGAACAGGAAATTCTTGATGCCTTCGAGGCGGGCAGACTCAAGCGGGTGCCCGATGCCGATGAGCAAATGGCGCAGCATCGTAAAGCTGCGGAAGCTACGTTCAAGAAGGATACTCGCATCAATATCCGGCTTTCTTCTCGCGATTTACGGGCGTTGCAAGTTCGCGCCATGCAGGAGGGAGTTCCTTACCAGACGTTTGTGTCGAGCGTTCTGCATAAATATGTGAATGGTCAGTTTGTTGAAAAAACTTAATGGCCGATTGGGAGTTGGCGGTTAATGGAGAAGAACCATATAAAATTTCACCGCGGTGAGGTCTGGTATGTATCGGGATGCAAAAGTTGTCAAGCCGTTATCTGATTATCGCATTTATGTTGAAATCGAAGATGGGCGTCAGGGTGTCTTTGATA
>CAIUQW010000042.1 GCA_903901395.1 uncultured Chlorobiales bacterium
CACCACGTGGCGATGATCAGGTTCCAGACTCCGTGGAGCACGACGAGCGAGAGCAGCGAGGCGACGGCGAAGAGGAGCACGAGCAGCGTAAGCGGGGGGACGGCGAGTTCGGCGAAGGCGACGAGGTAACGGATCTGGCCGGTGCGGAAGAAGAGGCCGAGGAGTCGCGGGGCCATTGTCGCGACGAGGTTGAAGCGCCCGCTCTCCCACCGTTTGCGCTGACTCGATGCGTTCGCGCCGGAGGTGACCATCTCGCTGCGCACGATCGCGTCGGGGTTGTAGTGCACGCTGATCTCCTCCATCAGCAGAAGCAGGCTGAACTCCATGTCCTCCACGATGGAGTGGCAGGGCCAGCCGGTATCTTCGATCAGGAACCGGTCAAACGCCATACCGTTGCCTTTGAGCACGCAGGTTTCCGAGAGCTGGAACGGCCCGGCCATGCGCAGGTGATTGAAGACGTTGAAGGCCGCGTCGAGCAGCCCCGGTCGCCAACCCGCCTCGGGGTTGCTGACGCCATTATACCCCTGAAGCGCCTGGATGCCCGGCTGGCTGAACGAGAGGCTCACTTCGAAAAGGTAGTTGCGGTCGGCGCGGACGTCGGCATCGATGATGGTGATGACGTCGAGCCCGTTGTACAGCTCCTTGTGCTGCTTCAGAAACCAGTCGAGTGCCTGCCCTTTTCCGCGATGTTCGAGGTCGAATCGCTCCACCACCGTCGCTCCCGCTTGGCGTGCCACATCCGCCGTGCTGTCGTCGCAATTGTCGGCGATGACGAAGATTTTTACGTTCTCCGCCGGATAGTCGTTGGCGTGAATGCTCTCGATGGTGCCCGCGATCCCCGCCTCTTCGTTGTGTGCCGGGATGAGCACGCCGATTTCAAGCATCCGGTTCGTGGCCAGCGCCTCTTTCCTGAAAAGATATGCGGCGATGGTCACGATGAACAGATAGAGCGCCGGGAGCGAGAGAAAGATGACCAGCAGCTCGACGATGATGGTGAGGGTCTGCATCAGTTGCCGTTCATTTCGTTTTTGAAGTGCTCGACCAGCAAGTCGTTGTTTTTATGCTGGTTGTACATGTTGCTGACCTTTTGCCGTCCCGCTTTGCCGAACTGCGTGCGAAGGGTTGGATTATCGAGCAGCTTGCGGATCTGGCTGGCGAGGTCTTCCGGATCGCCCGGCACGGCGAGCAGGCCGTCCTCTTCGTGCTCAATCAGCTCGGGAATGCCGGTGATGCGGGTCGAGATGACCGGAATCTCCTTGGCCATCGCCTCCATGAGCACCACCGGAACACCCTCGGCGAAGCTCGCCAGCACGAAGATGTCGGCGCGGTCGTAGTGCTCGCGCACCTTGTCCTGCCCGAGCGCACCGGTGAAGGTGATCCTGCCTGCGATGCCAATCGATTGAGCATAGCTTTTGAGTGACTCGCGGTCGGGGCCGTCGCCGACGAAGGTCAGATGGAACGGCACGCCCGCTTTGTCGAGCATTGCGCAGGCTTCGATCAGGATGTGCTGCCCTTTGGCGGGCGTCAAGCGCCCGACGCAGAGCAGCTCCGGCAGGTCGTTCGAGGGTTCGGGGCGCGGCGTGTACAGCTCGGGATCGATGCCGCAACGCACGATGTGGAAGCGATCCCAGCGCTCCACTTCGCTGATGCGCATGATCTGGCTGCGGCAGTAGTGGCTGATGCAGCGCACGAATGCCGCCTCGCGCACCTTGTCGGGCAGCATCGCCGAGTCCACGGTATAGAAGATGTCCGGGCCGTGCACCGAGATGCTGAAGGTGATACCGCCGTAGCGTTTCATGAGCATCGCCACGAGAGCCGTCGGGTTGCCGAAGTGCTCGTGAATGTGCGTGATGCCCTGCCGGTGCGCCCAGCGCAGCAGGATGCCCGCTTCGGCGAAGTAGGCCGCCGCCTTGACGAGGTTTTTCGGGCCGCGGAAGAGCAGCTTGACGGCGTCCGCCGCCATCTTCAGGTAGCCGCCGGGATTTTTCGCGAGGCAGTGCAGGTGCGCTCCAATGATCGATGCCGCCGGTTGCGAGAGCACCATCAGCGTATTGGCCGCCTCCTCCTGCTCGGCGGGGGTCATGAGGTCGAGCTTCTCCGGCCTGTGGATCGATGCGGTGTAGACCGTCATTCCGGCCCTGCGCAGAGACTCGATCTCGCGGTAGATGAAGGTGTGCGAAATGGCCGGGTATTCGCTGCACAGATAGGCGACAGGTTTCCGGTTCATGATTCTGGATTTGAAAGTCCGGTTTTCAAAGCGCTTCGTTTGTTTTTCAGTGGACGTCCGGCGAGCGCTCCCGCGTAGTATCGCGCAACGCCGAAGAGTTGCGGCAGAACAGTCACCGAGCAGTGCCAGGCGTAGATTTTCGCCTCCTTGCGGTTCAGATGGTTTGCCTCTATGAACTTGCCGATTTTGAAGAGGCGCGGAGAAAAGAGCAGCGGAATTCCCGCCAAAGAGAGCGCCGTCGCCGTCAGCATCGAGATAACCGAGGGACGGGCGGCGAGGAGCGTCACCATCGCCAGACTTTCC
The DNA here is from genome assembly GCA_903901395.1 of uncultured Chlorobiales bacterium. Lineage (GTDB taxonomy): Bacteria > Bacteroidota > Chlorobiia > Chlorobiales > Chlorobiaceae > Chlorobaculum. Next base: position 2,531 of record CAIUQW010000042.1, read on the forward strand.
ACCGCGATGAAGCCGCCGCCTTTGATGATGATCTTGCGCAAATCCGCTTTCCAGAAATCGTTGCCGTACTTTGCCTCCCGCGCCCGCACGGCGGCGAAGCCGTATCCGGAGCGGTAAGCGCGTTTCAGATACTGCTTCACGGTGGTCATCGCCAGGTCGTGGCGCGTCATGGTGGCGTCGATTCGCTCGATCTTCCATCCGGCGCGGATGACGCGGCGGCTCAGCTCCGGGTCTTCGCCGCCGACGAGCGTCTCGTCGTAGCCGCCGGTCGCTTCGAGCGCCTCGCGCCGGATGAGCACGTCGCCGCCGAAGCAGTCCGACTCGCCGACCGGGCCGTTCCATTCGAGGTCGCCGATCCAGTTGTAAACGGAGAACTCCGGGTGCAGCTCGCGGCGGAAGCCGTTGACCGCGCCGAGCCGGATGTCGCGCATCCTTTCAACCGCTTTCCTGAACCACTCGGGATCGACGATGGTGTCTGAATCGAAAAAATGCACCAGCGGCGCGGAGCCGCTTTTCCATCCGGCGTTGCGGCCAAGCCCCGGCGTCGGATACTCCGGCGTCAGCGCGAGCACCCGCACTCCGTCGTAGCGTTTGGCCACCGCGATGCTGTCGTCCGACGAGCCGCCATCCGCGTAGCAGATGCGCAGCTTCTCCGCCGGATAACTGCCCGTGCGGATCGACTCGATGCAGCGTCCAAGCGTCTTGGCGCTGTTGACGCCGATGAGGATGCAGTCGATCTCCGGCAGGTCGCGTCCGTTCTGACTGGTTAGATGCTTTTCGTTCATCGTCACTCTACTTCGCGGCGTTGGATTTCTGGCGCGTCAGAATGGTCAGCGCCTGGCTCGCCTTGTTGAGCAGCGACTTCTGCGACAGGCAGGTGAGCAGGCAGAGCTTGTCGCATTTGATGGTCGCCTCGCGAATCTTTTTGGCCTTCGCGCCTGTCCAAATCTCCTTCGCCGACTCTTTGGTGGTGTTGCCGATGGAGGGGAAGTGGAAGCAGAGTTTCACCTCGCCGTCGGGGCGGATGTAGAATTCGTGCAGGCCAATGCGGCAGGGTAGATGCTCCGGCGAGGCTTTCTCCTCGCGGAAGCTCGCGGGCATGAGGCGCAGAATCTCCTCGCTGTTCATGATCGGCGAACCCGCGCGTTTCATCTCGATGAGCTTGTCGATCACCTTCTCGAACTCGGCCATATCCTTCTCTTCGATCCACAGCTCGTCGTAGGTCTCCGGCGTCCAGCGACCGAGCGGTTGGAAGTTCACTGCCGTCGCGCCGATTCCCTCCGCCCAGCGCACGATCTCCGGCAGCTCGCGGAAGTTCGCCGACATGACGGTCGGCTTGATGATAATTGGAAAGGTGATTCCCTGCTTCTGCTGCTCACCCTTCAACAGCTCGATACCACGCACGATCCGGTCGAGCAATCCCTTCATGCCGCGCACGTAGTCATGTACCTCCGCTTTGGTCGAGTCCACCGAAATGTTGAGGTTGAACGGACGGGCGGCGACCAGCTCACGCACGTTCTTTTCGTTCAGCATCGCGCCGTTCGTCGTCACGCCCGCCAGAATGTCGTTGTCGCGGCAGAAACGCAACAGGTCGATAAACCCTTTCTTGATAAGGGGTTCACCGCCGCTGAAGTTGACGGCGAAGCGCCCGACGAACTCCTTGATGCTGAGCAGCGTCTTCTGCCACTCCTCGATCGACATCTCCGGGATGTACTCCGCCTGCCGCCAGTATTCGCAGTGGCGGCACTTGCAGTTGCAGCGCTCGTTGACCAGAGCGTGGAAGGTGACGGGGCGGGTGAAATCGATGCCGTGGTTGATATAGAGCGACTCGGCAACCGCGTTGCGCGTATGGTTCAGCCCCATGCGGGCCAGTTCGGTGACTTTCATGGCGTGGTATGGTGTTATTAATGCGGCCACAATAAACCACAAACAACCTGAGATCAAGAGATTGGGCTAAAGCCCTTATTTATATTGTTTTATTCATATCCCCCGTCTCGAAAGCTTTCGGGACAGGGCAATTGTTGAAGAGTTTTAATGGCCGAAGTAAAAAGGTCGTTCGTCTGCCTGCCCTGCGTTCACCATGACGGGCGCAGCTCCTGGAGGCGGGCAATATCGCCGGGCAGAGCAGCGGGGAGCGGCAGGTTCATCAGTTTGCAGAAGCGTTCGATTCTGTAG
>CAIUQW010000043.1 GCA_903901395.1 uncultured Chlorobiales bacterium
AGACCGAAAAGCTGGTTTGAGGGGGGGATTTCGAGAAATGACGCTGGTTATATCGACACTATTAACGGCGCCGACTCGAAATACTCCATGAATGGTTATCGGGACAATAAATCCGCGACTTGATAACCAAGTTTGGTTATTGCATAAACCTCGCCTTTGTAGCCGCGAGCGATGATTAACTCTTTCTCTTGAAGCTGCTTCAATCCGGCCTCCCATTTTGCAATGCTTCTTCGTGATTGATCTTCAATCAAGTTTTTTCCGTTTGCAATAATTTGTTTTAGATCAACCATGTGATGAATAATGCCCTGCTCATTTAAACTTGCTTCCTTCAAAATTTGCCTAGCCTCTTCGCTCAGTTCTACCAATTTCAAGCTTGAAGAAGCACCAGATTGTCCGTCTGCATCCGTTAAACGTTCAGTTAAATGGAACATCGGATGGTCGTTCAACTTAATCTGAAGTTGACGATTCAATTTTTCTTTGAATTCCCCAGGGTTATCGTAATTCTCATAAAGACCGCGGCTTTGACAGGATTCCTTGAACTTCAGCAACTCATTGTATTGTGCTTTATCTACGCTGTCAAGACGAGCAGGTTGAGAAGAGAAGTAGAGCATCGTCGGCTTACCTGCTGCGATATGTCGTTCAATCTCCTGAACCGTACCACTGGCAAAGTCTGTTGTTGGGGTTCCGATGCGTGTCCAGAAAACACCAACGAGAAGGTTACATTTGTCTAAAACCTGCTTATCAATAATTGATTGTCCTGAATCGCCCATCTCCGGGGAAGAATGAGATTCCCAACCAGCGGGCAATAACACGATTTTTCGACTTGAAGAATGAATAACGTTCCATTCTGCTAATACTTCTCGCACTATCGCTCTTTCTGGTGAGACATCACGAGGGGATGCAATCATGACGGTGAAAACAGTAGCGTTATAGCTCATAGTATAGCTTTGCCAGATTAATTTGAGATACAACACATTGGGGCTGTTGATTTCTTCCTGACAAGGTAAATTAAAATATGACAATATGTAAACACCTCGGATCCGCAAAAATCGCTAACCCGTCTCAACCACCTCCATCCCACTCAGCCCATCCCGTCCCTCATCTTTCTCCCACCCCGCATTTGTAATTCGAGCGGGGATGTGCGAAATTCTTCTGAGCTTTGTGACGGCCTGCCAATCTCCATTCGGAAGTTCAGGCCGCTAACCTTTTATTTTCAGCAGCTTTGACAGATTTTCTCCGGGAACTCAACGACGTTCAGCGCGAGGCCGTGCTTGCCACCGAAGGCCCCGTGATGGTGCTTGCGGGCGCGGGTTCGGGCAAGACGCGCGTCATTACCTTCCGCATCGCGCACCTGATCCGCAACGTCCGGGTTTCGCCGCAAAACATTCTCGCGCTTACCTTTACCAACAAGGCGGCTGGCGAGATGCGCCACCGCATCGACGGCATCCTCGAACAGGGCAGCGCCTCCAGCCTCTGGATCGGCACCTTCCACTCGGTCTTCGCGCGACTGTTGCGCAGCTACATTCACCTGATCGGCTACGACCGCAACTTCTCGATCTTCGACGCCGACGACAGCAAGAGCCTCGTCAAGCAGTGCATGGGCGACCTGAATATTTCGATAGAATCGCTGCCGGTAAACCTCGTGCACTCGACCATCAGCAAGGCGAAGAACAGCTTCGTCTTGCCGCCGGAGTTTCATCGCAAGGCGATCGACGACCAGACGCGCAAAATTTCGCTCATCTACGAGCGCTACGTGATGAAGTTGCGCGAGAACAACGCGCTCGATTTCGACGACCTGCTCATCAAGCCTATTGAGCTGTTCACCGAGCATCCGCCCGTGCTGGAGCAGTTGCAGGATTACTTTAAATACCTGCTGATCGACGAGTACCAGGACACCAACCGCGTGCAGTACATCGTGGCGAAGATGCTCGCGGGCAAGCATCGCAACATTTTCGTGGTGGGCGACGACGCGCAGTCGATCTACTCGTGGCGCGGGGCGGACATCTCGAACATGCTCAACTTCAACGACGATTACGGCGACGCGAAGGTGTTCAAACTGGTCGATAACTACCGCAGCACCAAGACGATCTTGCAGGCGGCCAACAGCGTCATCAGCCGCAACCAGCGTCAGATCAAGAAAGAGCTGGTGGCTAACGCGGGTACGGGCGAGCCGATCACGCTGATCGAGGCTTACAACGAGCGGCGCGAGGCGGAGAAGGTGGGCGAATATATCAAGTCAATCCGGCTGGCGAAGGGGGCCGAGTACCGCGCCTTCGCGATTTTTTACCGCACCAACGCCCAATCGCGCGTCATTGAGGACGTGATGCGCCAGAATCGCATTCCCTATCGCATTTTTGGCAGCGTGTCGTTCTACAAGCGCAAGGAGATCAAGGACGCCGTGGCCTACATGCGGCTCGTGCTGAACGACCGCGACAGCGAGTCGCTGCTTCGGGTGATCAACTTTCCGCCGCGCAAGATCGGCGACGTGAGCATCGGCAAGCTCAAGGAGTTCGCCGAGGAGCAGGGGATTTCGCTCTACGAGGCGGTGCGCCGCGCGGGCGAGGGGGGATTCCAGTCGCGCCTGGTCAACGCGCTCGAACAGTTCGCGAGCCTCGTCGAGGCGATGCGCCAACAGGCCGAAACGGGCACGGCCTACGACGTGCTTTCGATGCTCTACGAAACGACCGGCCTGCTCTCGCTGCTCAAGGAGGAGAACACGCCCGAAGCGCTCGCGCGGCATGAGAACCTGCAAGAGCTGCTCTCGATGACGCGCGATTTCGCTGATCACAATCCCTCGTCCGCGACGCTCGCCGACTTCCTCTCGACCATCTCGCTCGCGTCGGACTACGACGAAACGCAGGAGTCGGACAACTACGTTTCACTCATGACGGTGCACGCCGCGAAAGGTCTGGAATTTCCGGTCGTTTTCGTGACTGGCATGGAGGAGAAGCTCTTTCCGCTCAACAGCTACGAGCCGGGCGAGGTGGAGGAGGAGCGGCGGCTCTTCTACGTGGCGATCACCCGCGCACGCGAAAAGCTGTTTCTCTCGTGGGCGCAGAGCCGCTACATGTACGGCCAGCCGCAGATGTGCCTACGCTCGACCTTCATCAACGAGATCGACCCCGACATCGTCGTCACGGAAGGTGGCCGCAAGCTCTCCGAAAGTCCGAAAAAGGTCGCCGCCACAGCGATGGCCGGACGCCCGGTCTTCGGCTCCTCGCTCGCCAACCCCACGCGCCCGGTCGCGCCCTCACCAAGCGTGAAGCCCGCAGGCTCTGCGGCCCCAACCGGCGCGTCGAAAAGCGCCTTCCGCGTCGGCGCGAAGGTGCAGCACGCCATCTTCGGCCCAGGCGTGGTGCTCGAAGTGCAGGGCAGCGGCGCGAAGCAGAAGGTGAAGATCAACTTCCGCACCGCCGGCGAAAAAACGCTGATGGTGCAGTACGCCAATCTGAAGGTGGTGTGACGAAGTCCGTGATTAACAGTTTGGCGAATAAAATGTGCAAATGCTGCTACGAGAAGAAATTGGGCTAAAGCCCTGATTTATTTTATGTTATCTCGGTTCCCCGGCCTGAAGGCCGGGACAATTGTTAAGAGTTTATGTTGCCAGCGCAATAACGGTTTCAACCCAATTGCCCCGGCTTTCAAGCCGGGGTCTGGTATCTGAAAAAAATACTGGGCTTCAGCCCAATTTCTTCTTTTATCAGTAACACAATTCATCGATGCCGGAGCAATCGCAGCTTAGTACCGCCCAGCAGCCGAATTGAATCGCACGAGCTTTGGCCAGTCGATAGCGCCGTTGCTGTTGCAAGATCATTTTTTTGATCTCGCTGCTGTTGAGGGCGTCTCAAAAGTAAAAGCCGAATCGTTTTTTGCGCTATTTCGTTTACTTGATGCTGTCATTCTGAATCCCACGTAGTCGGGAGAATCCAGAGAACTGTCGTAACTCCTAATAAATTATCCACTTAATGGTGATCTAAAAAACTGGATTCTTTACTTCGTTCAGAATGACAAAGCAACGAAGTTCTGAATAATTTGCGGATACAAACCTATTAAGACAGCCTCCGTATTTGATGTTGATGATGTAGCGGGAGGTTTGATTGGCGCGAAGCAAAAAAATGAGGACAACTTTTAAAAAAAGCCTCATTGCGTAATACGCCAAAATATAATTCATGAGGTGAAAGCTGCAAGACTGGATGCTTCGCTTTACTCAGCATGACAGACGCGCAACATCCGGGAGCAGTTCTTGTCCATATTTAGTCCATCCCGTCCACTTCGTCCATTTCGTCCACCGGACACAAAACCTGCAACCCAGCGACCATCTCGTGATACTCCGGCATGATTTCGATGCCGATGGAGTTGCGGCGCATTCGCTGGGCGACGAAGTTGGTGGTGCCGGAACCCATGAAGGGGTCGAGCACGGTGTCGCCCTCTTTCGTGAAAAGCTTGATGAACCACTCGGGCAGTCCCTCGGGGAAGGCCGCGCTGTGATTCTTGTTGTTGCACTCGGTAGCCAGATGCAGTACGTTGGTCGGGTAAGCCATGTCGCGCTGGAGCCAGTTTGAGATGTTCTTGCCAAATCCGCTGCCGACTTTCGATTCGTCGCGCGTCTTGTCGGTTTCGCTGAGATTTTTCAGGCGCGTTTTCGACCAGTCGCCCATCGGCACCATCACCTCCTCCTGGTACATGGAGAAGTGCCGGTTCTTGTTGAACTGGATGAGTCGCTCCCACGAATCCCGGAACCGGTTCGGCCATTTGCCGGGATAGCAGTTTTTCTTGTGCCAGATGAACTCCTCGGTCCAGAGCCACCCTTGCCGACGCCGCATTTCGATGATCAGCTCCATCACGTAGGTGCTGCGCTCGCCGTTGACCACCTTCTCCTTGATGTTGAGCATAAAGGTCCCGGTGGGCTTGAGCACCCGCTTCAGTTCTGCGGATATGGGCAGGAACCACTCGACATAGTCGTCGGGATGGATGCCGCCGTAGGTTTTTTTCCGCTGGTCGGCGTAAGGCGGCGAGGTGAAGATGAGATCCACCGAATCGTCTGGCAGCGTTTTCAGAACCTCCTTGCAGTCGCCAAGAAGAATGTCGGTCTTGATTTCCATCGAAAAACAGGCTTGTCTGTAAAAGTTATATGCATCGGCGTCGTTCGGGCCGGAGTTTTGTAAACTTACATTTTTCTCCGCTTCTCACGCACCGCCGGAGAAAAAACGCTGACGGTGCAATACGCGAATCTGAAGGTGGTGTGAAGAACTATGATGAGCCGGACTTCTCTCCCGGTTCATCTTCCGTCCACCGCGTCCACAACGTCCACCGGGCACAAAGCCAACTCGCCAACCTGAACCCACCCTCTTCTATATTTCCGTAATAATTGTAATTTTAAGCTATTGACATCCGGAGCCGGAGCCTGTAACAAGCGCGGCGATTCTGGTGAAAGGCATTAAACAAACGCAGTGCATGAAGATTCTTTTCGGCGTTCAGGGAACCGGGAACGGCCATATCAGCAGAAGCCGCGAGCTGGTCAAAAAGCTCAAGGCGGATGGTCATGAAGTTCATGTTGTCATCAGTGGCAGAAAGGAGGAGGAGCTTCGCGAAATCGAGGTTTTCGCCCCCTACAAGGTGGTCAAGGGGTTCACCCTCGTGACGCGCAAGGGAAAGATGAATTACATCGAGACGATGTTTCAGCTCGATTTTGTTAGCCTCTGGGCCGATGCCCTGACGCTCGACACCGCGGGCGTCGATCTGATCATCACCGATTTCGAACCGGTCACCTCGATGGCGGCGCGGATCAAGGGCATTGTCAGCGTCGGGTTCGGCCACCAGTATGCCTTTCCGTTCCATATTCCCCTCGCTCATGGCAGCATGTTCGAGAAGTACACGCTGCTCAACTTCGCTCCGGCGCGGTACAATGCCGGTCTGCACTGGCACCATTTCGACCAGCCGATCTTTCCGCCGGTCATTCCTGATACCCTTTTTCGAACGGTTCGGCCTAAAGTGGATCCGCAGAAAATACTCGTCTACCTTCCTTTCGAGGAGGTCGAGGATATCGATGCGTTTCTGCGTCCCTTTGATGCGTACCGCTTTTTCATCTACGGCAAGGTGACCGAGGATCGGGACGATGGCCATCTGCTGTTCCGCGCCTATTCGCGAGAGGGGTTTCTGCGTGATCTCATGGAGTGCTCTGGCGTGGTCTGCAACGCGGGTTTCGAGCTGCCGGGCGAGGCGCTGCATGTTGGCAAAAAGATGCTGCTCCGTCCGCTCGACGGCCAGATTGAGCAGGAGTCCAACGCGCTGGCGATGGTTGAACTCAAGCGCGGCATGGCGATGCACACGCTCGACAGCGATGTGCTCAAGGAGTGGCTCGCCCTGCCACCGGGCAAACCGCTCAATTACGCCAGAACCGTTGATTACATCGCCGAGTGGATCGCCTCGGGCCGGTGGGACGATCTGCGGCTCT
>CAIUQW010000044.1 GCA_903901395.1 uncultured Chlorobiales bacterium
TGACCAGCTCCTGCGCGAACTCCTGCTGCTTGTTGATCGAGATGCGGAAGCCAAGCGCAAACTCTGCGGTGTCCTCGAAGAGCGAGTTTGACCACGTCGGGCCGAGGCCCTGCGGATTGGCCGCGTAGGGCGTGGTCGGCAGGTTGCCGCCATAAATTGACGAGCAGCCGGTGGCGTTGCCGATGACGAGGCGGTCGCCGAAAAGCTGCGTTATCAGCTTGACGTAAGGCGTTTCGCCGCAGCCGGAGCATGCACCCGAGAACTCGAAGAGCGGCTGCTGAAGCTGCTGCTCCTTGATGAGCCTCGGATTGATCTTGTTGCGGTCGAACTCCGGAATGTCGATGAACCAGCTCCAGCAAGCAGCTTCGCTTTCGCGGAGAGGAGCCTGCTCGTGCATGTTCAGCGCCTTGCGGCCTTCGGTATGCTTGTCCTTTGCCGGGCAGGCGTTCACGCAGAGCGTGCAGCCCGTGCAATCCTCGGGAGCGACCTGAACGGTATAGCGCATCCCTTTCCAGTTCGCGGCCTTGGCTTCGAGGCTCTTGAAGGTAGCCGGAGCGTTTTCGAGATGCTCCGTTTCGTAAACCTTGATGCGGATGGCTGCGTGCGGGCAGACCATCGAGCACTTGCCGCACTCGATGCAAAGCTCCGGCACCCAGACCGGGATGTCGAGCGCCAGGTTGCGCTTCTCGAACTTCGCGGTGCCAGTCGGATAGGTTCCGTCCGTGGGCAGAGCGCTGACCGGCAGGCAGTCGCCCTCGCCGGCAATGATTTTTGCCAGCACGTCGCAGACGAACTCCGGCGCGTCGCCAACGATGGGCGAGCGGAGTTCCTTGGTGCTGTCGGCCACGGCGCCGATCTTCACTTCGTGCAGGTTGGCCAGGGTGTCGTCAACCGCCTTGATGTTCTGCTGAACGACTTCGTCGCCCTTCTTGCCGTAGGTCTCGCGGATCGCCTGCTTGATCTTTTCGACCGCCTCTTCACCCGGCAGCACGCCCGAAATGGCGAAGAAGCAGGCCTGCATGATGGTGTTGATGCGCTGACCCATGCCGCTCTCGTTGGCGACCTTGTAAGCGTCGATAGTGTAAAGCTTTGCCTGCTTTTCGATCAGGCGCTGCTGCACGAGGCGCGGCAGCTTGCTCCACACCTCTTCCGGTGAATAGACCGAGTTGATGAGCAGTGTGCCACCCTGCTTGAGGTTCTTGGCCACGTCGATCATTTCGAGGAATATCCAGTGGTGGCAGCCGACGAACTGCGCCTCGGTGATGAGGTAGGTCGAGCGGATCTGCTCCGGGCCGAACCTCAGGTGCGAGGTGGTGATCGAACCGGCTTTCTTGGAGTCATAGACGAAGAAGCCCTGCGCGTAGTTGTCGGTGTTCTCGCCGATGATCTTGATTGAGTTCTTGTTCGCGCCGACCGTGCCATCCGAACCGAGGCCGTAGAAGAGGGCGCGGAAGACCGAATCTGGCTCGATCGAGAAGCTCTCGTCGTAAGCAAGGCTCTTCTGGGTCACGTCGTCGTCGATACCGACAGTGAAGTGGTTCTTCGGCGATGCGGCGTTCATATTGTCGAAGATTGCCTTGACCATCGCCGGAGTGAACTCTTTCGACGAGAGGCCGTAGCGTCCGCCGGTGACTCGCGGCATCAGGACGCAGTTGCCGCCCTGGTACGATTCGGCGACAGCGTTGATGATGTCGAGGTAGAGCGGTTCGCCAGCGCTGCCCGGCTCCTTGACGCGGTCAAGCACCGAGATGCTCTTCACGCTCGACGGCAGCGAAGCAATGAATGTTGCAACGTCGAAAGGTCTGAAAAGGCGCACCTTGACCAGACCGACTTTTTCGCCGTGGTTGTTCAGGTATTCGACGGTTTCGAGCGCGGTCTCGGCGCCGGAACCCATCATGATGATGACGCGGTCAGCATCCGGAGCGCCATAATATTGATACAGCTTGTAGCTGCGGCCAGTCAGTTCGGCGAACTGATCCATCGCCTTCTGGGTGATCGACGGGCAGGCCTCATAATATTTGTTGACGCTCTCACGTGCCTGGAAGTAAACGTCCGGGTTCTGCGAAGTGCCGCGGATGATCGGCGCGTCGGGCGACATGCGGCGCATACGGTGCGCGAAGACCAGCTCGTCGTTGATCATCGAACGAATCACCTCGTTCGAGAGCACCTCGATTTTCGAGATTTCGTGCGACGTGCGGAAGCCGTCGAAGAAGTGCAGGAAGGGCACGCGCGATTCGAGCGTGGCAGCCTGCGAAATCAGCGCCATGTCCATAACCTCCTGCACCGAGCAGGAAGCGAGCAGGGCGAAGCCGGTGCCTCTGACCGACATCACGTCGCCGTGGTCGCAGAAGATCGAGAGCGCCTGCGCGGCGAGCGAACGGGCCGAGACGTGAATCACGCACGGGGTCAATTCACCGGCAATCTTGTACATGTTGGGAATCATCAGCAACAGACCCTGCGCTGCGGTAAAGGTGGTCGTCAACGCGCCGGTCTGCAAAGCGCCGTGAACGGCGGCGGCGGCACCCGCTTCGCTCTGCATCTCATCGACGAGCGGCACGGTGCCCCAGATGTTTTTTACATTGACAGCGGCCCAGGCATCGGAGTATTCACCCATCGGCGATGCCGGGGTGATCGGGTATATCGAAATTACTTCATTGGTGCGGTAGGCGACGTGAGCAAGTGCTTCATTCCCCTCCATTGTCTTGAATGTCCGGGCCATACGAATAAATACTGGATTATGTTTGTTTGGACTGCGATCCTCGACAGGTAAACCCCGAAGGTAAAGGAAAAGTTACGCTCGCAGGCAAGAAAAAGCTTTGCGCACGCTCTTTCGGGAAAAAAAGAAACCCAATATAGTTAAATTCAGTAGACTTTTCATAGGGGTTGTTCAATCAATGTGCGGGAGTTTTTTCCGGCGGCAAAGGTTGGCATTTCTCATCGAAACTATCATGTAACGATAATATTTGTAAGGAGTTATATTCATTGGACAGAACAGACATCGCCCTCATCCCGGCCCCGGAACCACGCGAACAGGTGGTCTATGGCCGTAACGCCGTTATCGAGCTGTTGCAGTCGAAACCCGAGAGCGTCGAGAAAATCTACCTCCAGTTCAACACCGAACATCCCAAGCTCAAGGAGATCGTCATCACCGCCCGGCGGCTGAAGATTCCCTGCGGCAAGGCGCGGATGGAGAAGCTGACGCTCATCTCCGGCACGGCGAAGAATCAGGGAGTGTGTGCATTGATCAGCAGCCTCAACTATTATACGCTCGACGAAGTGCTCGCGGCGCCGCGCAACAGCTCGCCGCTCTTGGTGATCCTCGAAGGACTCGAAGACCCGCACAACGTTGGCGCGATCATCCGCACCGCCGAGGCCGTGGCCGCCGATGCGGTCATCATGATCGAAGGCAAGGGAACGCCGATCAACGCGAGCGTGCACAAGGCGTCGGCGGGAGCGCTGTCGCACATGCGCGTCTGCAAAGTGAAGAGCCTCGTGAAGACACTCGACCTTTTGTGCGAGCGCGGCTTCAGCGTCGTGGCCGCCGACATGGAGGCCGAGCACAACCACACCGACATCGACTGGACGCGCCCGACGGTGCTCGTCATGGGCGCGGAGGGGAGCGGCCTCGGCTCCGAAACCCGCAAGCGCTGTGACCGGATCGTGCGCATTCCGATGGCCGGTTGCGTCGAGTCGCTCAACGTCAGCGTCGCGGCGGGCGTGATGCTCTACGAAGCGATGCGCCAGCGGCTGGGGTAGGGGAAGAGGTGGACTTGGTGGACGAAGTGGACGTTGTGGACACAAGAGTTCAGGAGGTCGAGCTTTCCACACAATCGAAAAAATGTTACCTTGAAGCTCTTTTGTGCTTCATCAATTGCAATTGCAACCTAAATCGCGTTCTGCCATGAATATCCCTGACAATCTCCGCTATACCACAGACCACGAATGGATCAAGCTGCTTGAAGATGGCGCGACCGCGCTGGTCGGCATCACCGATTTCGCGCAGTCCGAGCTTGGCGATATCGTCTTCGTCGAAACCAAGGCTGTTGGCACGAAGGTCGCGGCGCACGGCGCGTTCGGCACCGTCGAGGCGGTCAAGACCGTGGCTGACCTGTTCGCTCCGGTGGCTGGCGAGATCGTCGAGGTCAACGGCGGGCTCGACGACGCGGCGATTGTCAACTCCGATCCCTACGGCGAAGGGTGGATCGTCAAGCTGAAGCTCGACAATGTCGTGGAACTCGACGCACTGCTTTCGCCCGAGGCTTATCGCGCTCA
>CAIUQW010000045.1 GCA_903901395.1 uncultured Chlorobiales bacterium
CCTTTCCGCCGCCGAGGATGGCCGCCGAGGTTTCGTCGCAACTGGTTTCTATCCCTAAAATATTCATGCTCAAGAGTGGAAATGTGCAATGGCCAAAGCTAAGAAAGAGGAGAACAATAGCAAACCTCGCGGCAGGATCAGTTTATTCAAGGCGTTTCTGATTCTCGTCGGCGCCGACCTCGTGCTGCTGCTTGCCCCCGGCGTCGGCCTGCTCAACAGCGCCTTCTACATCGGCGACATGATCTCCTGGCCAGCGCTCTTCATCGGCCTCGCGCTTCTCGCTTTTGGCTTCAATGGCCTCTTCAGGAAGGAGTAGCTGATATTTTTTGCCTGGGAGAATGGCGATCCCATATTCAGGTGGGTTTTAACCCGCCGGACATTCAGAATTCTTACATTCATGTTGCCCCGGCTTTCAAGCCGGGGAGAGGAATCACAAGCTCCCGAACATTCGGAACCAACCCATGAAACAGGAAACGGAACTTGAAATGCTCGGCAGAGAGATCGCCGAGGAGTCGGCATTCATCGACCGGGCGCGGGAGGTGCTGGCCACGACCATCATCGGTCAGAGTGGAGTTATCGACAAGGTGTTCATCGCCCTGCTCGCCAACGGCCACCTCTTGCTCGAAGGGGTGCCGGGTCTTGCCAAGACGCTCATCGTGCGCACCTTCGCGGCGGCCATGAACCTCTCGTTCCACCGCATCCAGTTCACGCCGGACATGCTGCCCGCTGACCTCATCGGCACGATGATTTACAATCCCAAGACGATGGAGTTTCATCCGCGCAAGGGGCCGGTCTTCGCCAACGTGATTCTCGCCGACGAGATCAACCGCTCGCCCGCCAAGGTTCAATCCGCGCTGCTGGAGGCGATGCAGGAGAAGCAGGTGACGATTGGCGACGTGACCTATCCCCTCGGCGAGCCCTTCATGGTGCTGGCCACGCAGAATCCCGTCGAGCACGAGGGAACCTACATGTTGCCCGAGGCGCAGCTCGACCGCTTCATGATGAAGATCATGGTTGAATATCCGACCTTCGAGGAGGAGCTCGAAGTGATGCAGCGAGCCTCCGCCGTGCAGGCCGCCGTCGAGATACCGCAGGTTGTCCAGCCTGAGGAGGTGTTCCGGGCGCGAGGGCTGGTGGATCGCATCTACGTCGATCAGCGGGTGCAGCGCTACATCGTCGATCTGGTCACGGCCACGCGATTCCCCGACCGTTACGGACTTGGCAGACTCTCGACGATGATCGAGTACGGCGCGTCGCCCCGGGCCACGATCTTCCTCCTGCTCGCCTCCAAAGCCCACGCCTTCCTGCAACGCCGCGCCTACGCCACGCCGGAGGATGTCAAGAGCATCGTCTATGACGTCCTGCGCCATCGCGTCAGGCCGAGTTACGAAGCTGAGGCGGAAAACATGAAGGCCGAGGACTTCATCAGAAACATTCTCGAACATGTCCAGGTGCCCTGACAACGCCGGTGCGCCGAACGGCGCCAATGGCGCCCCCGACCCGAAGGAGCTGGCCGCGATGGTGCGCAAGCTCGAAATCCGGTCGAGGCGGCTGGTCAACGAGATGTTCAGTGGCGAGTACCACTCCTCGTTCAAAGGACGCGGCATTGAGTTCAGCCAGGTGCGCGAGTACCAGTACGGCGACGACGTGCGCACCATCGACTGGAATACGTCAGCGCACAAGAACGATCTTTACGTCAAGATGTTCACCGAGGAGCGTGAGCGCATCCTGATGCTGGTGCTCGACGGCTCCGGCTCCATGCTCTTCGGCAGCGGGCGGCTGAAAAAGGAGCTGGCTGCCGAGGTGTCGGCCATCCTCGCCTTCAGCGCCGTGCAGAACAACGACATGGTGGGTTTGCTCGTCTTCACCGACAAGGTCGAGACCTACATCCCCCCCCGCAAAGGCCGCGCCCATGCGCTCGTGATCCTGAACGAAATCTTCTCGCTCAGGCAGTGCGGGCGGAAGACCGATATCGATGCTGCCCTCTCCTTTCTGCGCCGGACGCAGAAGCGCAAGTCGATCATTTTCCTGCTTACTGATCTGCTCGGCTCGGAGTACGAGCGCGGCATGAAGCTGCTCAACATCCGCCACGAGTTCGTGCTCATCCACATCGGCGATCCGCTCGACCACGAGCTTCCCCGCTCCGGGCTGCTCGACCTGGTCGATCCCGAGAGCGGCGACCGGATGACGGTCGATGCGGGAAGCCGCGTGTTTCTGGCCCGATACGCCACTCACCGCCGGGAGGAGCGCGACGCGCTGCAAAAGCAGTTGCGCCGCATGAAGATCGACGCGGTCTATCTCGATACCGGCAAGTCGATCATCGGCGGCCTGAACGCATTTTTCCGCCACCGTGAACGCCGGGCGTAAATCGATACTCGCCGTCTGGCTTCTCGCCTCCGCGAGCGCAGCGCTCCCGCAGTTCGCGAGCGCCGCGCTGCGTCCCGGCGATGTGCGGGTAAGCGCCGAGCCGGACAGCCTTTTTGCCGGAGAGCGCCTGCACTACGTCATCACGGTGCACCACGACCGGCGTGATTCGGTCTCTGTCGAGTCACTCAAGACCGGTCAGGATACGCCATTCGAGATTACCGGCACCAAATCCTTTTCGAAAAAACTGCAAGATGGCCGCACCGAGTTTCGTATGGATGCCGAACTCGCCGTGTTCGGCTCGGGCCAGCATCAGCTTCCCGGATTCACGGTGATTTCTGGCCATGGTTCTGCACAAGGAGAGGAGCGGCTCGCCATCACCCCGGCAGCATCGGTGACGGTACTGAGCATGAGCGACTCCACGGTCACGGAGCTGCGCCCGATCTCGCCGCCGGTCAGCGCACCCTGGCCGACCTGGCTGCTGCTGCCCGCCCTGCTCGTGCTCACGGCGCTGGGGGTTGTCGGCTACTTCATAAAAAAGTTTGTCACCACCCTGCGCCGCTATCTCGACGACCCGGTACGTGCCGCCCGCCAGAAACTTCGCGCGATGCGCCGACAGCTCTCCAAAGGATTGCAGCCCGCCGCCGGATACGAATCGCTCAGCAATATCCTGCGTGAATTCCTCCAGAAGCGCTACCAGTTCGGCGCGAGGGAGATGGTGACGCAGGAGATCGCCGATGAGCTTGCCGCCCGCAACATCAACATCCGAGAAGAGCTGATCAAGCTGCTCGACCAGGCAGATCTCGTCAAATTCGCCGACCGCCGCCCCGGCATCGAAGATTGCCGCCGCTCACTCCGCATCGCCGAACTCCTCGTAGCCACCGCCGCAGCGCCCACCGCACAGGACGAAGCGGAGCAAGTGACGGGTGAGCTGGAATAGGTGGCGGGCAAGCCGCCTTGTCTTGCTCAAAAGGAAAGCCCCAAACGACGATAGTGAAACCCGATTTTCGGACAGTGGTCAACAGCGGGCAGTGTGAAATATTCTGATCATTCGCATGGCAGGGGGTTTTGTTGGTTTGGAACACCCACTGCGTGAGTTCGTAAAAAAGTCAAAAAAAAGCGTGGCGTTTTTGGCCTGTAGGGGCAGGTATTCCTTTGGGAGGAGCGCCTGCTCGGCATGAATTTCTTCCCAAACCGCGACCACTGTCCACTTCGTCCACAACGTCCACGGCATTACCAACAGGGCGGGCACAAGACCCGCCCCTACATGGATTACGCTATGCGAGCTGCTTGAGCAAGTCTGGCGTTACGGTGTCCGCGCCGCGCGAGGTGGCGAGGTTTTCTGCCTTGCGTTTCAGCTCTCGTCCAAAGGAAATCTGGCTGATGAAGGGGGCTTTTTTGACGATCTCTTCGAGGATCGCGTTGGCTTCGGGCGTCCATTTGAGCGGCTGGGCCGGGGCTGCCGAGGCGCTTTGGCGGCGCGTGATGGGCAGGAAGTTGAAGAGCATGTCGTAGAGCGCGTTGACGATCTCCTGCACCATCCAGACCACGCCGCTGTGGCCCATGAATGGC
>CAIUQW010000046.1 GCA_903901395.1 uncultured Chlorobiales bacterium
AGATTCTCGGTGGTCAGCACGCCGAACGCAACCGGAATTCCCGACTCCATCCCGACATGCGCGATGCCTTTGGTCGCCTCGGCGGCGATCACGTCGAAGTGAGGCGTGGAGCCGCGGATGATCACGCCGAGCGTTACAATCGCGTCGTACTTGCCCGAGAGCGCCGCTTTTTTCGTCACCGAAGGCAGCTCGAAAGCGCCGGGGCAGCGGATGATGGTGATCTCGTCAGCCGATCCGCCGTGGCGCACGATGCAGTCAATCGCCCCCTCGACAAGCTTCTGCCCGATAAAATCGTTGAATCGCGAAACCACAAGCGCGAATTTGATCCCCGCGGCGTTGAGTGAACCTTCTATGTTTTGAATCGGCATGGTGTTGGTTGGTGTTTAGTTTTTTTATGGACGAGATGGACATAGTGGACTTGATGGACAGGAAGACAATCCAACATTATCCATTCTGCATTATCAATTATCAACTATAAACTGTCAACTGCTAATCGTAGCCCAGCATTTTTTCTACGAGTTCTACAATAACGTGGCCCACGGCTATGTGGCACTCCTGGACTCTGTCGGCGCTGCCGGTGTGGGGCACCACCACCGCGAGGTCAGCGTATTGCCTGATCTCGCCGCCATCGCCGCCGAGGAGAGCGAGCGTTTTCATCTCGCGCTTGCGGGCGAACTGAAGCGCCTTGAGCACATTGGGGCTGTTTCCGCTGGTTGAAAGTCCAACGAGAATGTCGCCCGGGCGGCCGTGCGCTTCGGTGAGGCGAGCGAACACTTCATCGAAGCCGTAATCGTTGCCACCTGCCGTCAGCGCGGAGGTGTCGGTCGAAAGCGCGATGGCCGGAAGCGCTGGGCGATCCACGGAGCTGCGGTAGCGGATCGTCAGCTCGGCGGCCAGATGCTGCGCGTCGGCGGCGCTTCCGCCGTTGCCGCACAGGAGAACCTTTCCGCCCGCTTTAAAGGTATCGGCGATCATCGAGGCCATCGCCACGATGACATCATTGTCGCGCCGCGCCACGCTCTCCTTGAGCCGCGCGCTGTACAGAAGCCGTTCAAGCACCAGCTCCTCGTACCGGGTGCCGCCGCAACTTCCCTCCGAACATTTGCTCTGCTGCGTCATGGTCTCACTGCTTTGTTGAGAAAATTTCAAGAATATAAAGAAAAAGATCGGTCGGATCAGTCAGATCGGACGGATCCGACTGATCAAAAAAAACTCCGCCGTGCAGAAGCAGGGCGGAGTTTTGAAAGCGGGATCAAACGAACGCTTAGTGGTACTTGGCGCTCTCCTCTTTGACGAATTCGACGAGGCACTTCAGGTTTTCGGGATCCATGTCGGGCAGGATGCCGTGGCCGAGGTTGAACACGTGGCCGGACTGGGCGGTGTGCTGGCCGAAAGATTTGAGAATCTTGGCAGCTTCCGACTTGATCTTCTCGTGCGTGCCGTAGAGCACCGTCGGATCGAGGTTACCCTGGAGGCAGACGCGATCCTTGAGCTCGGCGCGAGCCTTGCCTATCTCGATGCCCCAGCCGAGACCCATGGCGTCACAGCCGGTATCGGCGATATCGCTGAGCATGGTGTTGCAATCCTTCGAGAAAACGATCACCGGAGTGTCGGGATATTTGGCCTTCACTGCGGCAACGTTCTGCTTGATGTAGGGAAGGGCGAACTCGCGGTAATCATCCTCGGAGAGGGCGCTGGCCCAGGAGTCGAAGATCTGGATGGCGTCGGCGCCGGCCTCGACCTGCTTGACGACATAGGCGCTGATGCAGTCGGTGATCTTCTGGAGAAGCTGGTGAGCCATCTTCGGCTCGCGGTACATCATCTTCTTGGCCCAGGCATAGTTCTTCGAACCGCCGCCTTCGACGGCATAGGTGAAGAGCGTCCATGCAGCGCCGGAGAAGCCGATCAGCGGCACGCGGTTGTCGAGTTCCCGCTTGGTCATGCGGAGGGCGTCCAGCACGTAGCCGAGCTTCTCGTCGATATCAGGATCGATCAGCTTGTCGATGTCGGCCTGCGAGCGGATCGGAGGCGTCAGCTTGATGCCCTTGGTCTCGATGATCTCGACATTCATGCCCATCGCTTCGTTGACGACGAGGATGTCGGAGAAGATGATCGCGGCGTCCACGCCCATGAGCTCCACCGGCTGAATCGTGACTTCAGTAGCCAGTTCCGGGGTTTTGCAAAGGGTAAGAAAGTCGGTTTTTTCCCTGACCGCACGGTACTCAGGCAGATAACGGCCTGCCTGGCGCATGACCCAGATGGGAGTACGGGGGGTCGGCTGTCTTTTCAACGCCCGGAGAAAGAGATCATTTTTGAGCATGGAATGCAATAATTAATGATGTTGGGAAAAGAGCTGTCCCGGAACTAAAATGGACATTAAAATAATCTGGTGCAAAGGTACGCTTTTTCAGCCAGATTTTAAAACGGAAGGGCGTCCTTCAGAGACGCCCTCACCGTTATTCTTTCAGACCGTTACAATGTGGCGCTTGACGCCAAGCTGGCGTTCGGAGTAGCCGAGCGCGAGGCCGACCACTTCGGAGAGATGGAGCACGGGAATGGAGCCTTTGAGGCCATTCTGCTTGAGTGCCTTGCCCTGATAGCCATCGAGCACGGTGTGGCAGAGCGGACAGGGCGTGACAATGCAGTCCGCCTTCGCCTCCATCGCCTCCTGGAGCGCTTCGGCAGCCACGTTCAGCGACTCCTCTTCGGCGACCAGCAGCGTGTGGAAGCCGCAGCAGCGGTTCTTGTGCTCGTAGGGAATCGACTTTCCACCAAGCGCGTTGAGCAACAGGTCAAGCGAGGTTGGCTCCAGCGGATTGTCCTTACCGAGCACGGTCGAGGGGCGCAGGATATGGCAGCCGTAGAACGGCGCGATGCGCATTTTGGAAAGCGGATTTTTCACCTTCTTGCGGATGACATCGAGCCCGACGTCGTCGATGAGCACCCAGAGCAGATGGCGCACCTGCGAAGTGCCGCGATATTCAAGTCCCTCCTTGCGGAGAATCTCGTTGACTTCGTTCCGAAGATCGGCGGACTCGTCGAGCTTCTTCTTGGCGCTCCGGATGGTCATCAGACAGGTGTTGCAGGAGACCACCAGGTCGAGTCCCTGCTTTTCGGCAATGGCGATATTGCGGCCATTGACCAGCGCGAAATGCTTCGGACTCACGTAATCGAGGTTGCTGCCGCCGCAACAGGCGCTCTCATGCATTTTGACCATTTCGATATCGAGATCGTGCTGCCACAGCTCGATGGAGCGATCGACCTCTTTGGTCATCGATTCGTTTATGCAGCTCTGATAGTAGGCGTAACGCTTCATACTGCTTATTCTCCGGATTTTTTTTCGTGATCCTTGCCTACATGGCTGGTCATCTCCCTGAACTCCTTGCGCAGGGCGTCGATACCCTTCGAGGCTTTGACAAGCGGCGGAGGTGGCGGAGTGCGACGCTTGATCACCATCTTGACCGCCATCGGGAGCAGGTTTTTCATGGTCCATGCCAGACCGTTGGTTCTGATCGGCAGGGTCGCCTCGACCAGCTTGCCCTTCTTCTCGATATCCTCCATGAAAGCTTCGGCATGACGCGCGCCGCTCGTATCCTTTGTGCCGCGCCGTTCGATGGCGTCCTCCCTGATGCCGTGAATAGCATCCATGATCGGAATATTCTTGACGCAGGTCTCCTGGCAGCGGTAGCAGTGCGTGCAGTCCCAGACGCCGTGATCCTGCACCAGGTCAGCGAGACGCTTGTCGTGCATCGAGTCGCGGCTGTCGACATTCATGCGGTACGACTTGAGCAGCACGGCGGGAGAGACATACTCCTTGTGCGCACGGAGAATGGTGCACTCCGAAACGCACGACGCGCAAAGAATGCAATCAGTCGCCTTGTCGTAGGCGAGGAACTCCTCCTCGGAGACGAGAAACTCCTTTTTGCCCCAGTTCGACTCAGGCATCTTTGAATCGACCCAGTTGGAGTACTTCTGCATCTTGCCGACCAGCGGATCCATCTCGACCACAAGATCCTTGATGTGCGGCAGGTTGCGAAGCGGCTCGATTTTGATGACGCCTGGTTCGCGAGCCTTTTCAAGCTCGTCCCACACCTGCGTGGTGCAGGCGAGCTTGGACATGTTGTTGATCCTCATGGCGCAGGAACCGCAGATGCCCGCCTGGCAGAAGGCCCTGAAGGTCAGCGTTGAATCGACATGCTCCTTGATATAATTGATAGCCCTGAGCACGGTGATACCTCTTTCGAGCTTGATCGTGTAATCATCGAAATAGGGCTTGCTGTCAACCTGGGGATTGAACCGGTGAACCCTGAAGGTCACGTCCCGGCGCTCCTCATGATGCTGTATCGTTGAATCGCTCATTGAAAATCCTTCGGATTAATAGGTTCGTTCCTGAAGCTCATACCTGCCCATCGTGACCGGCTTGTATCCAAGCTTCGGATGCTTGCCTTCGATGGTGTAGACAGTGTGCTTGTGCCACTTCTCGTCGTCGCGCGTCGGAAAGTCGGTTCTGGTATGCGATCCGCGGCTCTCCTCCCTTACAAGCGCGCCAGCGGCCACGGTCTCGGCCAGATCGAGCATGTTCTTCAGTTCGAGCACCTGGGTCAGGTTCGTATTGTAGATGTCGCCAGTATCGAAAACCCTGACGTGCTGGAAGCGCTCCTTCAGGCTCTCGATGTCCGCGATTCCCTGCCTGATCTTCGAGGCTTCGCGGAAAATGCCGACATTCATGCCAAGCGTGTGGCCCAGCTCTTCGCGCAATGCGCCGTAGCGCTCGTAATGGCCCTGGGGGCGCATGAAGCTCCGGAGTTCCTGCTCCTTTTCGGTCAGCTCGGCTTCGGATATGGCTGATGGATTGAATTTCTGGC
This sequence comes from uncultured Chlorobiales bacterium, assembly GCA_903901395.1. Lineage (GTDB taxonomy): Bacteria > Bacteroidota > Chlorobiia > Chlorobiales > Chlorobiaceae > Chlorobaculum. Next base: position 4,866 of record CAIUQW010000046.1, read on the forward strand.
ACTCCTCGGCAGCTGCCCTTCCCGCGATGCGTCCGAAGACGAGAATGTCGAGCAGCGAGTTGCCGCCGAGGCGGTTCGCGCCGTGCACCGACACGCAGCCGCACTCACCAGCGGCGTAAACGCCCTGCATGACGGTGCGCCCGAAATTGTCGGTATCGATGCCGCCCATCGAGTAGTGCGCCGTCGGCCTGACCGGCACCGGCTCGTCGATCGGATCGACGCCCTCGAAGTACATGCACATCTCGCGAATCTGCGGCAGGCGCGACTTGATGAGATCGGCGCCGAGATGGCGGAGATCGAGATGCAGAAAACTTCCTGCCGGGCTGTCGAAGCCGCGCCCTTCGAGGATTTCAGTTTCGAGCGAGCGGGAGACGAGGTCACGCGGACCAAGCTCCATCTTTTCGGGAGCGTAACGCTTCATGAAACGCTCGCCAAGCGCGTTGGTCAGATAACCGCCCTCGCCGCGCGCGCCTTCGGTCACGAGCAGACCGCTCTTGCGCAGACCGGTGGGGTGGAACTGCACGAACTCCATATCCTTGAGCGGAATGCCCGCGCGATAGGTGATCGCCTGTCCGTCGCCGGTATTGCCCGCCGCGTTGCTGGAGCGGTTCCAGTACATCTTGGCGTAACCGCCGGTGGCGAAAATGACCGTTTTCGCCGGAAAAGCCTCGATCTTGCCGGTCTTGATATTCATCGCGATGAGGCCGCGCGAACTGCTGCCATCCACTGAGAGATCGAGCGCGAAATATTCGTTGAAAAAGATCACGCCCTTGCGCAGACACTGTTCGTAGAGCGTCTGCAAAATGGTGTGACCTGTCTTGTCCGCGCAGTAGCAGCAACGCGGACGGCCCGCTCCGCCGAAGGGACGCTGGGCAATGGTCTTGTCATCCATCCTCGACCACGGCGTGCCCATGTTGTCGAGCTCGCGGATGATCTTCGGCGCTTCGGAGCAGAGCACTTCGACAGCATCCTGATCGGCAAGATAATCGCTGCCCTTGATGGTATCGAAAATGTGCATCTCGACCGTGTCATCCTTGGCTTTGTTGGCCAGCGCGGCATTGGCGCCGCCCTGTGCCGCCGAGGTGTGCGAGCGGTTCGGATAGATCTTCGAAATCACGGCGATATTCAGCCCCGGATTGGTCTTCATGGCCTCCATGGCCGCATAAAGTCCGGCACCGCCGCCACCGACGATGACGATATCAAATAGTTTCATAAACACTCGGAATCCTTGCGCGTCTGCTTTTTTAACAGACGCGCTGGTTGGAAAAAGGGCTGAACGCCTTGCGCGCCGCCCGTGCATTCTTGATGATTCTATCCCGGCAAAAGCCAGGTCAACGAAAGGGAAGGCTTACAGGGCGATATGGTCGTCGTGAACCGGAAGTTCCTCGACGGCGTGCAGAACATCGGACATGTTCAATA
>CAIUQW010000047.1 GCA_903901395.1 uncultured Chlorobiales bacterium
AGATTCTCGCCTTCCAGCACTACGCCGGACTGCGCCACTCGCTCGAACCGCTCGGCATCCGCGTGGCGCTCCTGACCGGTCGCCAGAAGAAAAAGGAGCGCGAGGCGCAGCTCGCCCGGCTCGAACAGGGCGAAATCGACATCGCCGTCGGCACCCACGCCATCATCGAGGCGGGGGTGCGGTTCCATCGCCTCGGCCTTGTCATCATCGACGAGCAGCACCGCTTCGGCGTGTTGCAGCGCAAGGCGTTGCAGGAGAAGGCCGAGAACCCGCACGTGCTGCTCATGACCGCGACGCCCATTCCGCGCACGCTCACGATGGGCATCTACGGCGACCTCGATGTGTCGATCATCGCCGAAATGCCCGCCGGACGCAAGCCGATCCAGACGCGGCTCTGCCGCGAAGATCAAAAACCGGAGCTGTATCGCCTTTTGCGAAAGCAAGTTGCCGAGGGGCGGCAGGCCTACATCGTCTATCCGCTGGTCGAGGAGTCGGAGAAGATGGATCTCAAGGCGGCCACCGAGAGCTACGAGCAGCTCAGGCTGGAGGTGTTCCCGGAGCTGCGGCTCGGGCTGATCCACGGGCAGCTTCCGGCGGCGGAGAAGGAGGCGGTGATGGCGGAGTTTCGCGGCGGGCGGCTCGACATTCTCGTCGGCACGACGGTGATCGAGGTGGGCGTCGATGTGCCCAACGCCACGGTGATGGTGATCGAGCACGCCGAGCGCTTCGGCATTTCGCAGCTCCACCAGCTTCGCGGGCGCGTCGGGCGCGGCGAGCACGCATCCTCCTGCTTTCTCGTCTACACGAAGCTTGCGGGTGACGCGAAGGAGCGGTTGCAGGCGATGGCCGCGACCAGCGACGGATTCCGCCTCTCCGAGATCGACTTGCAGATTCGCGGCGCGGGCAACATGCTGGGTCGCGAGCAATCCGGCGCGGCGAGCGGCCTCAAGATCGCCGACCTGCTCACCGACGGCGACATCATGCGCTCGGCGCGAGCCGCCGCCTTCGAGCTGATCCGCCGCGACGAGAATCTCACGCTGCCCGAAAACGCCATGATCCGCGCCTATTACGAGAATCACTTCCGGAAACGAATCTCGCTGGCGGATGTGGGGTGAGGCGGACTCACGCGATTTTCCTGACACGGGTAAGAGGCTGTCTCAAAACGGATTTTAGCCGGGAGTTATTCAGGACTATGTTGTTTTGTCATTCTGAACGAAGTGAAGAATCCAGTTTCCGAAGATCAGCAGTAAATGGATAATTTATTAGACGTTACGAGAGTTCTCTGGATTCTTCGCCCGACTTTGTCGAACTCAGAATGACAGACAAAACATGACAATAAGCATTGGGGCGATCTCTTTTGAGACAGGCTCTTTCATCGACGGTGAAATGCTTATATTTTTCCCCTTTATCGCCCGATTCGGGACGGGGCTGCCGATACCCGTTTTTGTCGGCGCTTTTCGGATAATCCGCACATGATTTTGTGAATGAATGAAACGCTTGCCGGGGTGGTGACTCGCGTCACCGGGGCATCATATATCGTCGAAACGACGGATGGCCTGAAGGTCAGGTGCCGAACCGTGCCGAGTACCGCGAGCGAAAACGAGGGGTCGAACCTCGTGGCGGTTGGTGATCGGGTCGAGTTTCGGCTGAAGGCCTCCGAGACCGAGATGGCCGAGGGGGTGATTTCTCGCGTCGAAGCGCGCCGCACGGCGCTGGTTCGGCGGCGTGAGGTGCGGCGCAACCGGAGCAAGGAGAAGGAGCAGGTGATCGTCGCCAACATCGATCAGCTCGTGCTCATCACCTCGTTCGACGATCCGCCCTTCAACAGCCGCCTCGTGGATCGCTATCTCGTCTTCGCCAAATCGGAGAAGTTGCCGCTTCTGATCGTGGTCAACAAGATCGATCTCGATGACGAGGGGATGGTCGAGGAGGATATCGAAGTCTATCGAGCGCTCGATTGCAACATCTGCCTTGTCAGCGCCGAGGATGGGCGGGGAATCGATAAGCTTCGCGAGCTGCTTCGCGACCGCATGTCTGCCTTCAGCGGCCACTCGGGCGTCGGCAAATCGACGATCATCAACCTGCTCGTTGGGCGCGAGGAGCTGCGCACCGCCGAGACAAGCGGCAAGACCGGCAAAGGGGTGCACACCACCACCAGCTCGGCGATGTTCCAGCTTCCCGGCGGCGGCTACGTGATCGACACGCCGGGCATCCGCGAGTTCAACCTCTCCGGCATCACCCGCGAGAATCTGCGCTTTTACTACACGGAGTTCCTGCGCTTCATGCCGGAGTGCGCCTTTTCGTCATGTACGCACACCGTCGAGCCGGGCTGCGCCGTGATCGCGGCGGTTGAGTCGGAGTTCATCGCCCCGGAACGCTATGAAAGCTACCTCGCCTTGCTTGATTCGCTTGACGAGTGAGATTCAATGGGGTGATTCGGACGGATCAGACGGATTGGACGGAAAATCGATTTCGAGGAAAAGTCAATTCTCACATCTTCACGGCTCCATAAATAAACCAGCAGCCCGTCGCGATCATAATGATTCCTGCGAGTTTGTAGAAGCGTTCGCGGGAGGCTTGGCTGATTCGGCTGGCTACGGTGCCGACGAGGAGGAGAGCGGGGGCGGTGCCGAGGCCGAAGAGGAGCATCATGAGGCCGCCTTGCGCCATGCCGGTGAAGTGGTCGGGGGCTTCCATGCCGGTGCGGGCGGCGGCGAGCAGGGCGGTGTAGCTGAGGCCGCAGGGGAGAAAGCCGAGGGCGACGCCCATCGGAAACCATGCGCCGGTCGAGCGGGTGGCGTCGAAGAGCGAGAGCATTTTGCGTATGAGTGGCGTGAAGGGGGCGCACGACGAGACGATGTTGCTGAAAGGCAGCCATCCGGTTGAGGCGAGGCCCATGATCGCGATGACGAGGCCAGTCAACCCCATGACGATTTGCTGGAACAGGCCGATACTTGAAAAGAGACCGACGAACGATCCTGTGAAGCCGAGCAGCGCGCCGAGAAAGGTGTAGGTCATGATCCTGCCGAGATTGTAGAGCAGGTGCGGCGCAATGCTCCTGCCGCAGCCGCCCATCGAGAACGAGGCGACAATCGGCCCGCACATGCCGATGCAGTGGCCGAATCCACCAGCAAGCCCGGCCAGCAGCATCGCGAGAAGTTCACCTGTCATGGTTTCGATGTTCATCCCTCCATTGTATTGATAGAAATCGAAATCGTTATCGAAATCGAATCCGAAATCGGTAGCGTCACCGTAGAAAGAAATTGGGCTAAAGCCCTGATGAATTATGCGTTATCCATAAACCCCGGACTGAAGTCCGGGGCAATGTGAATGTAAGAATTCTGAATGTCCGTCGGGTTAAAACCCTCCTGAAGACACTGCTTTCTTCACTTGTTTACCTTCCCGAATTTCTTCTTCGGCCTGTTCTGCTTTTCATCGTCGTCGTCGTCGAGCATCCGGTATTTCGGGGCTTCGGTGTCGTCGAACTGGCCGCTGCGCACCGCCCAGATGAAGAGGAACCAGGCTGCAATGCCGATAATCAGGCCGATGCCGAGCAGGAAGAAGATGCTTTCCATAGCTTCAGGTTTTTCTGAGTCGAAGCGAATTGCCGACCACCACGAGGGAGCTTGACGCCATGAGCAGCGCCGAGAAGATCGGGTGCAACATGCCGGTGACGGCGAGCGACAGGGCGACGAGGTTGTAGCTGAATGACCAGGCGAGGTTCTGCCGGATGATGGCGAAGCTTTTGCGGGCGTGGGCGATGATGGCCGCCACCAGCACGAGGTCGTCGTCGAGTATGGCCACGCCCGCGCTTTCGAGGGCGATGCCGGTTGCCGAGCCGAGGGTGAGACCGGTGTCGGCTTCGGTGAGCGCCGGAGCGTCGTTGATGCCGTCTCCGGCCATCATGACCGTCGCGCCGCTCTTTTTCAGCGTTCTGACTGCTTCGGCCTTTCC
>CAIUQW010000048.1 GCA_903901395.1 uncultured Chlorobiales bacterium
ACGCATCTCGACATCATCATCAACCGCCTGCGCAACAAGTTCAACGTGCAGGTCGAGGTGGCCCCGATACGGATTCCCTATCGTGAAACCATCAGGTTAAGCGCGTCGGCGCAGGGGAAATTCAAGAAACAGTCGGGTGGACGCGGCCAGTACGGCGACGTATGGGTGCGCATCGAACCGCTGGAGCGAGACTCAGGCTTCGAGTTCGCCAGCGAAGTGGTGGGCGGCGTGGTGCCGACCCGCTACATTCCGGCGGTGGAGAAGGGTTTGCGTGAATCGATTGCCGAGGGAAGCCTCACCGGCTATCCGGTGGTCGATCTGAAGGCCGTGGTGTACGACGGCTCGTACCACCCGGTTGACAGCTCGGAATATGCCTTCAAGATCGCCGCACACATGGCCTTCAAAGCCGCGGTCGATAAGGCAAAACCACTGATTCTCGAACCGATCTACTCACTGACCGTGCTGACTCCCGACCAGTTCACTGGCGAAATCGTCGGTGACATCTCAAGCAAGCGGGGCAGGATTCTCGGCATGGACACCGAAACAAGGTTCCAGGTCATCAAAGCGCTCATCCCGCAAGCCTCGCTCTCGACATTCCATCATGCTTTAACGAGACTGACCCAGAGCCGCGCACGCTACAACTACACCTTCAGCCACTATGAAGAGGCCCCGGTAGAAATAGCGAACCAGCTCATCGCCGAAAAAGCCGCGAAGCAAGACAAATAAAACAGCAATGGACGCAGTGGACAGGAAAACCCCCATCATCGTTTTCCTGTCCACGCTACGCACCGCATGATGACGGTGCAGTAAGGAAACCGCTCAATGAAAACCATTTCGCCCTTGTTAAATGGTCGATGGCAAGCGCCGGATGCTGATTACGCATGGCGTGTCGCCCTTTGCCGTTCTTCTGAAGCAATGTCAATTGATCGCGATCCTATGGATGTGGAGCTGAGTGAAAAGCGCGAGGAAGACAGGCGGAACGGCATGACGGCGGATTTTATGGCGTGGTGATGAAAATGTCTTGATGAACGTTGACCTGGCCGACAGGCGGATTGATTCAGTTCGCCTGCGGTCATTTCTGCACGAAAGCAATGGAAACGCGAGAGAGTCCAGCAAGCCGCGGATTATGGTGACTGAAGCGGAAACTGCTTGTATTGCAATCCCTTATCAGCAGCCATGCACGATTGACGAGGTAGTCGAAAAAGGTTTCTGCTGATGGCGAACCGATGAGAGCGCGAGGCTCTTTTTGTAACCTCTGCACCATCTGAGTCAGTGTCTGCACCGTCCTTCTTCACCTCCTGCTTCATCCAGAGCGCGAGCACTACAAGTACCTTGTGTTTATCGAGAGGTAAGAGTAACGGCTTGATCCCCATTGACTTATCACGGTAGCCCGGCAGACGGTGGCGCACTCATTCGTATAGCTTCATGCGCCTCATACCAGTTCATCGCATTCAGCGCCAGCGCCTTGTAGAACCGCTGCCAATGCACTTGTATTTCGGCGTCCATAATGAGCTGGATATGAAAATCAGAGCTAATGCGGCCCTGCTGAATTAATATTAACTTATTATATCACAATGATATAGGC
>CAIUQW010000049.1 GCA_903901395.1 uncultured Chlorobiales bacterium
CACTGCTCCTGGAAAAGAATCCGGTAGGTCGCTCCGGCCTGGATGTCTTTTCTGAAATCGAGTTTTGCGGAGAGGATTTTTCTGAGTTTCGGATTGAGCGAAGAGCGGTTCCGGCTGCGCAGCTCGCTGGCGAGCGAAGAGCCGAGGGTTCCTTCGAGCGTGGCGACCCGGGTGTCGAATTCGATGGCTTCCCGTTCGGCTCTCAGCCTGCCGGTCTGTTCATCCCTGACGATATGCAGCGTTTCATAGGGGCTCGACTGCAAGGAGAAGCGGACGAACTTGCCGCCTCTGCCGGTTTCGAACTCATAGGTTTTTCCGGCCTTCAGCCCCTTGAGCGCCGGGGTTCCCCTGAGCCGGGCGGTCAGTGGCTGCACTTCGGAAGGGGTCAGCCCGGCACCGGTGAGAATGGTGTAGACCGATTCCCCTTTTTTGAGGGTTCTCTTTTCGATCTTGCTGGCGGGATCGTTTTCGCCCTCGTCGAGCGTCACCTTGTCGGACTCGTCATTCATGCCAAGCTCGTCGTTGCCAGCGAGGCCGATGGATTTGAAAAGCGTCTGAACCGATGAAGCTGACCGGTGTTCGGGCGATGCCTGCCGGGATGTTGCTGAAAGGATGAGGCTGACTGAAAAGAAGAGGACGACGAGCAGCGCCGTCGATGACGCGAGCAGAAGGGGACGACTTCGAAAAAGGGCCGAACGGCGCAACCGCAAAAGAAAATGGCGAAATTGTGGACTGGACATAGTTACTGCATAAGTTCACGAAACACGAAGGGTAAAACACCTCGCAAAAATCTGAATAGTCAATGTCAGAAAAAAAGCCCGGAAACGAAAATTCAGTACTCCGCTCATACGTCATATTTGCGCGAATCCTGGAAAAAAGTTCTCTTTTTGTGGGATTTTTTTCCTGAAGTCGCCTTGTGGCTTTACTTTTCTTCATTATTGAATCACGGCCGACCGCTGCGCCGGAGGCCATTTTCGCCGTGGTAAATGCGCTTCGCTGCCGTGTTTTTTCATCATCAAACTCTTGATTACGCCATGCTTGCAACCAACGAAAACCGACTCGTCGAAATTCTTCTCCAGTGCCAGCCCGGCCAGCCCCGCACTCGTGGCACCTGGGAGGTCGATCACCAGGGCACGCCCTTCATTCTGCCCTCGATCGGCGGCATCACGCTCAACCTCCAGGTCGGCGACCCGGCCTTCGGCTGGGAGGGCGACCACATCGAACCCGGCGTGAGCTGCACCGCCGACACGCACAAGCCCTACGAACATCCGAACGTCACCGTGCAGATGCTGAGCTGCGTCGGCAACACGGCCACCATCGTCTCCGGCGAGGCGAAGGGCGAAAGCGGCGTGGTGCTCGGCCATCACGGCGGCTCGGAGCACATCATCGTCGATTTTCCGCGCGAAGTGAAAGAGAAGATGCAGTACGGCGACACCATCATGGTGCGCTCGAAAGGGCAGGGGCTGAAGCTCGCCGACTTCCCGGAGGTCGCGCTCTTCAACCTCGATCCGTCGCTGCTGGCCAAGATGAAGATCGCGGTCGCCGAGGACGGCGTGCTCGAAGTGCCGGTGACGACGCTGGTTCCGGCCTACTGCATGGGTTCGGGCATCGGCTCGGCGCACGTCGCTAAAGGCGACTACGACATCGTCACCAGCGACCCCGACGCCGTGCGCGAGTTCGGCATCGACCGCATCCGTTTCGGCGACTTCGTGGCGCTGCTCGACCAGGACAACCGCTACGGACGCGCCTACCGCAAAGGCGCCATCACCATCGGCGTGGTGGTGCACAGCGACTGCCGCGAAGCGGGCCACGGCCCCGGCGTCACCACCATCATGACCAGCGCCACCCCCAAAATCCGCCCGGTCATCGACCCCAAAGCCAACATCGCCGACCTGCTCGGCATCGGTACGCAGTCGTAAGGGTTTCCTGTCTTCTTTGTAGGGGCGGCTCTTGTGGCCGCCCTTCCCCGCTCAACTTCGCCCGAGCGGAGCAACTTCCACCATTCCCAGTCGCATCGCCCGTCCATCCACATCGTCCACGCCGTCCATTCTGTCCACTTATTGCAAAGAAACACCCCCACGGGCGTGGGGAAGACCGCCCGGGACGATGAAAAGCATGATGACGGCGGGAAACACCCCCACGGGCGTGGGGAAGACAACCTGAACCTCCACAAACAGAATCATGAAAAGGAAACACCCCCACGGGCGTGGGGAAGACGTTTTTGGTGGAATCAGCACCAATATCACAAGAGAAACACCCCCACGGGCGTGGGGAAGACGAGGTGCAAGGCGTGGCGGATTTCCCGATTTCAGAAACACCCCCACGGGCGTGGGGAAGACCCAATGACCACAGCCGAACCATTCTCGATCCCGGAAACACCCCCACGGGCGTGGGGAAGACCGTGTAGTCGGTTCGGAAAAGGACTGCTTGTTGGAAACACCCCCACGGGCGTGGGGAAGACTAATGGGTCAGTCACAGAATCAGATGTTCGAGAGAAACACCCCCACGGGCGTGGGGAAGACCTATGACTACCAGACAAAAATTCTCACGGCGGAGAAACACCCCCACGGGCGTGGGGAAGACCAGATTCCCCGCCCTGCGCGATGGCCTCCGCAAGAAACACCCCCACGGGCGTGGGGAAGACTACCGCGACCAGAACGGCAAGGAGCACCGCATGGAAACACCCCCACGGGCGTGGGGAAGACTTACATGACTCATCCTGAATGGATGCCGATGAAGAAACACCCCCACGGGCGTGGGGAAGACCGCCGCTACGGTGAAATACCAGAGCTGCCCGGTGAAACACCCCCACGGGCGTGGGGAAGACGGCCCGACCGGATTCATCGTCGCCCTGAACCTGGAAACACCCCCACGGGCGTGGGGAAGACCCCGATCGCGCCAATGATGACGCTTATCGTGTAGAAACACCCCCACGGGCGTGGGGAAGACCGATGTCGGTTTGGCAGTCGATTCTTTCGATCAGAAACACCCCCACGGGCGTGGGGAAGACTCATGTCTTTTACAGCGCTTACGCACTATATAAGAAACACCTCCACGGGCGTGGGGAAGACAACAAGCGCCGACAAGTTGATGATATGAACAGGGAAACACCCCCACGGGCGTGGGGAAGACGGAATGCTTGGCGGCTTTGCGTTCGACGGCAGTGAAACACCCCCACGGGCGTGGGGAAGACCTGAAAACGAGCGCTTGCATGGTGATGAAATGGGAAACACCCCCACGGGCGTGGGGAAGACCACCGTGCCGATCATTCCAAGCGCCTTGTACTCGGAAACACCCCCACGGGCGTGGGGAAGACTTCGTTCCGAACAGACGGGCCGCGTCGGCCATGGAAACACCCCCACGGGCGTGGGGAAGACTCGCGTGGTTCCGATGGTCGGGGCAGGCCTTCGGAAACACCCCCACGGGCGTGGGGAAGACACCGGAGAGCTTCGCGGTCATCTTGCCGACATGGAAACACCCCCACGGGCGTGGGGAAGACGTTTCAGCCCGTTGATGTCCGAAACGAGCTTTGGAAACACCCCCACGGGCGTGGGGAAGACCCAATTATATCGACTACCCTGTCAATGAGGCAAGAAACACCCCCACGGGCGTGGGGAAGACGCTATTATTATTTCTAAAGGCACTGCTTTTATAGAAACACCCCCACGGGCGTGGGGAAGACAGCACGGGACAAGATCGCCAAGTTCTCCGCCAGGAAACACCCCCACGGGCGTGGGGAAGACTCGGAAGAGAGATCGGGCTAACTCACCTACCAGGAAACACCCCCACGGGCGTGGGGAAGACGCGAGCCGTCGTTCGAGGAGGTCGAGGTCATGTGAAACACCCCCACGGGCGTGGGGAAGACACTGGGTTTTACTGGGGTTTCGGGACGTCTGGCGTCAATCTGTTTTGCGTTTCTGGTGGCGGGGCGGCTGATTTTTCAATCACGAGCGGCAGGCCCGAGATTTCCGTGATCTCTTTGCGCGTGTCGCCCATGCCGAAAATCTCGTAGCCGGGGCACGTGTTCGAGCTGTTGAAAATCATCAGGCCGCTCTTCGGCGGGCAGTGCTCGTGCAGATAGTCAACCACCTTTCTGGCCAGGCTGTCCCGCACGCCCGACACGAAAACGTTCGCCCGTGGCTCGATGAACCAGAGCTTCATCCGGCCTCTCACCGCCGGGGGCAGGTCATTGGCGACTACGACAAGCATTGTTTTTTCCCCAGTATGGTTTCGATGTCCGGGCCGATCTTGCCCAGCAGGTCGATTTCGATGACGCGCTTCCTGAACTCCGCGGCGATTTTGTGCCGGTCGTAAGAACCGGCCATCTCGGCGGTGAGCGAAAAGGCCAGGTCGATGGAGACCTGCTGCTTGTACAGATCGGCCAGGTCGTAAATGAACGGCAGCGGACTGCCGGAGTGAATGAACCCGATGTGCGGCGAATAGCCCATGCTGTGCACCGCCGACATGATGAGGCTGTACAGCGCGGCATTGGCTGCCGTCAGAATCTTGTTGGTGGTGTCGCTCATCTCGAAATTTCCCGGCTCAAACCGCCGCCCCTTCCAGCCGACCTTGTACTTCACGGCCATCTCCTCGTAAAACTTCCGCACCCGCAAACCCTCCATGCCCATCATCTGCGGCAGCGTCTTTTTCTCCAGATCGGCGTCGGGAAAGCGGTAAGCGAAGAGCCGACGCGCCACTTCGAGAGATTTCGCCGGATTGGCGGCAAGCATCATCTGATGGTGCATGTTCCGCGTGTTGCTGGTCGGTGTCTGCCCGCTTGCGTAAAACATCAGGCTGTCGTCGCCCACCCAGCAGATGCCGCAATTGGCGGCGGCCATCACCTTGACCGCCTCATGCGTCACCGTCGTGCCGGGGCCGAGCAAAATGCAGTTCAGCATGGCGACCGGCAGGCGCACGACGTTGCAGTCGCAATCGATCCACTTCACGCTGCTGTCGTCGATCTCCATCCGCCCTTTTTCAAGATACAGAAACGGATACTTTTCCTTGACCTGTGGAAGGGTGTCCCGCGTCACTTTTATCAAAAGCCGCGCCGGATTCCCTTCGTTGCCGAGTTCGTTACTCTTCATCGGGTTGGTGGAGTATGGTTACTCGCCGCTGGCGATATTTTTTCTTCGGCCCGAACTGCACCGGCACGTCGTTGAGCGCCAAGACCTCGCCCTCGCCTTCGTCGCCCGGCGCGTAGTCGAGCACGCGAAACGCCTCGGCAAGCTGCTTTTCATGGGCGATTGAAGAGGCAGCTTCGAGCGCTGCCGCCTCCGATTCGAAGCAACCCCGGAACACGAGGTCGGTCGGCGCGCAGCACTTCCTTCCGAAATAGATGTCCCACACGGGAGCCTGGAGCGCTTCGGCGAACTCCCCGGCCCGCGCCGCCGGAACCTGCATTGCGGCGGCGAAGGCGGCCTCCTGCAAATAGTAGCGGTAGGTCATCTTCGTGCCGCCGCCTACCGCGCCGCCGCCATCGCGCTTTTTCGGAATCAGCAAAGTTTCCCACTTGTCTTTCTCATCGTACCCGCTGCCGACCATCTGGAAATCGCGCAAGAGCGGCGGTCGTTCGGCCTCTTTTCTCTGGAACGCGATCGCCGTCTGGTGGAGCGGGGCCATCTCGTCGAGAAGTTCCCGCTGTTCGCCGCCAGCGCCGAGGGCGCAGCAAAGCAGGCCGAGCAAGCCCGACTTCGTGGGGAAGTCGAGCGTGTCGCGCCGCCCGAAGCGCGAGTCAGCGCCCCACGACTGGAGGGGCGCTTCGAGCCATAAAAGGATGAATGGATTGCTCATGATTTCGCTTCGATAAAGTTGCGGATTTCGCCGACCAGCGTGTCGATGGAGAACGACTCGTCCTCGCCGCCGAAGGTGAACTCCCGCTCCTTGCCGAAGAGCGACCCGGCCTGCTTCTCCTTTTTGGCGAGATAGTCGGAAAGCGCCTCTATGCTTGGCTTGAGGAATCCGCCGCCTCTCTCGGCTTTGACAGGAGTCTCGAACGGAACCTGAAGGCGCTGGCCTTTGCGGATGTAGATTTTCGCGAACTCCCACGGTGACGCGCCCGATTGCGTCGTCTGCCGGGCGCTCGGCACGGCCAGGAAGAGCGCCTTGGTAAACGCCTCCGCCGCGTCGGCGATCTCCGCGCCACCGAGGTTGTCCCAAAGCTGGCCGAGGTCGAGGCTGACGTAGCGGTAGTAGGTGGTGCGAGGTAAGATTTTAGAGATACTGTTTAGAGAGTCTCTGATAAAAATGTACTTTGAAACATTTAATGACAAGATTGAAAAAACCGATGACGTTGTTTGAACGGCAAATCAAAAACCTGAATTTCTCATTTCTTGATGATAATGAGGTGAATGGTGTTTTGCTGACGAATGATTATGAACACATCAAGCTCAATAATGTAACTCCAGATATTCTTTTTGCGTTAGAAACTGCTAAGGAGAAGTTTAATGCTGATGCTGTATATTTTAGGCATTTTGCGGATGGAAGAGGAAGTATTCCTCAGTTATATTTATTTGATTTTACGCATAAAAATATAACATCTGAGGATAAAAATCGTATACACATTCAAATGTGGAACGGATATCAGGTGCCTGCTTATATAATAGTTGAGAAATCATCAGTGAGTATTTTTGACTCACGTAAAAGGCCAGAAAAAGCTAATGATAATTATGCAAAAGAATTACTTGCATTATCAGGGCAGGCTTTAAAAGATTTTCGTGCCAAAGACTTTGATACCGGTTTATTTTGGGATGAGCAAAATGATAAAAAGGATTTTCAATTAGAAACGTCTGCTGCTAGAGATTTAATAAGAGGGCTTAAAGATGTATATCATGATTTTCAAAAAAAATCAGGCTTGGATAAGCACGTTGCTCTGAAGCTGTTAGTTCAAAGCTTGTTGATTAAGTATCTTGAGGAAAGGGATGAAAAGAGTAAGAGTGGGTATTTTGCTGGGACTTATTTTAAAAAGCACTTTCAATGCGCCAACTTCTGTGAAACAATTAGAAATGGAAAATTACTGGAACTGCTGGATCAGTTAGCAAAAGACTTTAATGGGAAAATCTTTGATTGGGATAAGGTAATTGAAATTTCTGAACGGCAATCAATACAGGAAAGTAATGTAAGAAAACTTGCTGATTATCTTGATGGAAATAGTAAAGATGAGCAATATTTGCTATGGCGTTTGTACTCATTTTCTCATCTTCCAGTGGAGGTGATAAGTTCAGTTTATGAAGAACTTCTTACAGATAGCAAGGATATTGTATATACTCCCGAGATGATCGTAAGCACTTTGGTTGATGAATGCATGCCGTTAAAGCAGCCAAAAAATGATTATAAAATCATTGATGTTAGTTGTGGGTCAGGTATTTTTTTGGTAAAAACTTATAAACGCATTGTACAGTGGTGGCGATATAATGAATGGAAAGAGACAGGGAAATTAATAAAGCCGTCATTGTTGGTATTAAAAGGGCTTTTATTAAAGAGCATTCATGGTGTTGATATTCAACAGGATGCAATTAGGCTTTCGATATTTAGTCTTGCATTAGCAGTTTTAGATGAAGTTGATTTAGACCCACCAACTTGGGGTAAGCTAAAATTTCCTGATTTAAGTAATAACATTATAAGTCAGGATTTTTTTAGTTATATCACCAATAATCCTAAGTCAGACTTTGACTTAGTGATTGGCAATCCTCCATTTAATTTGCCTTTTGTAAATGGTAAAGAGCCTGAAAGGAAAGCGTATTTTAAAAATTTGAATGATAAGGTTGGTTATAAAAGTGAAATAAATATTCCTGATGAACACCCTGCGTTGCACTTTCTGGTTCAATCCATGAATTTGCTTAAAAAAGATGCTGTTTTATGTTTGGTCCAGCCGTCAGGGCCAATTCTTTATCAAAAAGATCAAAGTTTTAAACAAGAGTTATTTTCTCGCTATAACCTGTTACAGGTAATTGATTTTACAAAATTAGCGGATAAACTTTGGGGTAGAAAAAAAGTTGCTACTGCGGCTGTTTTTATTCAGAGGTCGAAACCTGACAATGAAGCCGTATTGCATTTAGTTGCAAACAGGACTTTTTCAAATAGAAATAGACTTTTTTTAGAATTTGACCATTACGATTTTCATTTTATTTCTAAAGATTCAGTAATTAATAGTGTTTATGTGTGGAAATCTAATTTGCATGGAGGCGGCAGGTTGGGTCAACTATTAGATAGGTTATCAAAAGCCCGTAGTTTTGGTGATTTTTTGAATAAGAAAAAGAATGAAGGATGGATAAAAGGAGAAGGATTTATTGAAAATAAGAATGGGGTCAAATTAGAGTACATAACCGGGCAGGCATTTATTCCTACAAATGCCTTTTCAGAAGATGGTATAAACTTTGACTTGATTAAGGTTTGCA
This sequence comes from uncultured Chlorobiales bacterium, assembly GCA_903901395.1. GTDB lineage: Bacteria > Bacteroidota > Chlorobiia > Chlorobiales > Chlorobiaceae > Chlorobaculum. The sequence goes on from CAIUQW010000049.1 coordinate 8,397, forward strand.
CGGTTGAGAAATTTCATCGTAGAACTAATCCGGATATTTTTAAAGCACCCCATTTGCTTATCAGAAAGATACTTCCTCCAAATCGATTGATAATTGAGTATGTGGAAAAAGATTTAGTTTTTAAAAGTGATATTTTGGCAATACACGCTCCGTTTGACTCAGCTATTGAGTTGAAAAGATTGACGAAATACATTAAAAGTAATGACAAGTTATTACGGTTCTATATATTGGCGACAAGCAGCCGTGTTAAGATAAATATGGCGACATCTTTGTATGATGAGGATATCTTAAGTATTCCGTATCCAGAAAATATTGATGACGTTAAGCTATCGGAAGCTGAAGAGATCACTGTAAAGGATTCTATGGAATATTTCCTAAAACCTGATTCTAAGAATATTCTTGAAAACGATGCGTCGGTAAGTGATATTTATAAGTATAGTAAGGTTTTTTGCCGAACGCTTAATAGTGTTTACCAGAAGAAAAAATTATTCCAGTTGTTTAAAATTATTGACTCTGGAAAATATTATGCTTTGCATTATGAGTATTCTGCTACGGAGCTAACACCAATAAATGAAGAGATTTCGGATTTAGAACAGTACATAAGAGAGGCAATCCCGTCGCGAGTTGATAATCAGAAAAAAATATATATTCAAAGGATTGTAAAAGCTTATGGTCAAGACTCAATTATATTGGCAAAGCCCAAGCAATTGCGTTATTGGTTGCAGTCGATTGCTTTAAGAGATGCTGATGAAGTTTTTGCTGATTATATTAAAACTCGTTATTATAATGCTTAAAGATTCTTTGCCATTTTATCAGACGCCAAGAATAAATGATTTGAGCATAGACGCAAATCATGAGGTTGATTTAATATTATCATTTGTCGATAAGAAAATTCCAGACTTTCCATGTTATTACCAGTCAATTAAAGATTCTGAGAAAGAGAATAGGATAAGTGATAATTTGGTTCATCATTTTGAATTATGTATAAGAAGGTCTGGGCGGGATTATCCTTTTAGGTTCGGCAAAAATCCGACACAAGCTGAATCAGATAGAGAAACGGATGTTGGTGTTTATCTTATGTGCGAAACAATATCGCTTCCAATAATTGAATTTGAAGCAAAAAGGTTATCAGAATCATCAAACAACAAGGAGTATGTTTGTGGAGCTAGGGGTGGTATTGAACGTTTTAAGCGTGGGCATCATTCATCTCGTTTAAAAGTATGTGGCATGTTTGGATACGTACAAAGCAGGACTGCTGATGAATGGATTAAAAAGATAAATGACTGGATTGTAGAGTTGTCAAAAAATAACCCTGATTCATCAATTGATTGGTCTGATGCAAAAGAAATTTTATGTAAAAAAGAGTCGCTTTCTTCTGTCGAAAAATTAAGCTCTGAGCACCAAAGATCATTACAAAAAGATAGCATTGTATTATGGCATTATTTGATTGACTTGGTGAGTAAGAGCTGATATTATAAAAACCGCCATCCCCTTCGCATCCAAAAACATCTTTCCTGAATAGTTCACAGCTTTTATCGCTTTTTATTCTCTGCGCCTCGCTGACGGTGTTTTCGATCCAGAGCACCTGCTGGCCTTGCTCCGCGCGGTCGAGCGCTTCGCCGAGCGCCTCGTCGATGTCGAGCGTCTGGCGGATGGCGACGCGGTTTCCGGGTGTCGTTTCCGGCGCGATTTCCGTCGGCTCCCGCGCGTCGGCAGCCAGCGCCGAAATGAGCGGGTAGGCCGCTTCCGCGCTTCGCTCCGCGCCGAGCAACGCGCTTCGCCGCTCGCCGGTGAGGGTGGCGCTGAGGATGATGACCGTGCAATGCAGCTTTCGCAATTCGCCGACCAGCCGGTCGAGAATGGTGCCGGTGTAGGCGTCGTAGCTGTGCACTTCGTCGAGAATGACCACCTTGCCCGCGATGCCGAAGGCGCGGACGAAGCCGTGCTTGACGTTCATCGAGGCCATCAGCGCCTGATCGATGGTGCCGACCGCGAAGGGGGCGAGCAGCCTGCGCTTGGCCGAGTTGAACCACGAGCAGCCGGGAGCGGCCTCCGCGCCGAGGTCGAACTCTCGCAGCCAGGCGTTGCCGTGTACGAGCAGCGCGTTTCGGTTGCAGGAGTCCGCTTCGAGCACCTTGTCGAGGAAGCGCTCGACCCGCTTGTGGATGCGGTTTGAGGTGAGTTGCGTCGGCAGCGCGAAGTATATCCCGCGTGCCTTGCCGGACGAAACGAGAGCGTAGGCGGCGTAGAGCGCGGCCTCGGTTTTGCCGATGCCCATCGGCGCTTCGAGGATATAGACGCCGGGGCGACAGGCCGCTTCGATCAGGCCGCGCTGGATTGGGTTCGGCTCAAAGGGAAAAATCTTCCGGAACGAAAGCCCCGGCGCGAGGCGCGGCGGCGTGAATCCGGCGGCATCGACGGCACTGGCGACGCACTGCACTGCCGGGTCGTCGAAGGTCGCGCCGGAGCCGATCCAGTCCGCCACGGAGGTCAGCCCGGCCAGCACTCGGGCGTGCAGCGGATCGCGGATTTCCGGGAACCGTTCGCCCGTCGCCTCCATGAGCAACGCCAAAAGCCGCGCCCGCTGATGCTGCCACGCCGGGCCGCCGAATTGCTCTCCGTCGGCTGGTCGTCCGCCGAGCTTTGGCGCGTAGCCGTGGTGGCATCCGGTAATCTGCGGGATGAATTTGCCCGCTTTCAGCGCGTCGAGCGCGCACTGACTCACGCCAGCATGGCCGCCCCATTGGCTTTCGAACGACGGATCTGCGCCGCGCAGTACGGCGAGAATTGCGGGATCGGGGTTTTCAATCGCCGAGTGGATTTTTTGCTGGAAGGTTGGGCAGACTTTGCCGAGGTCGTGGCAGGCGGCGATGAGCGCCGAGCCGTCGGGGAAGAACGACTCGCGCAGGTATTCGGGCGAGCGGGCGATCAGTTCCCGCGCAACCTCGCCCGCGATGCGGCAATGATTGAGCACCGTTCGTCCGGCGACGGAGCGGCTGGCATCGATTTTCCGCGATTTGGCGAGGCAGCTTTCAAGTGGCAGCAGCGGACGCTCAACCGGAGCCTCCGCATTTTTCAAGGCTTTGGGGTAACGAGGCATGAGCGGTCGGGTTGTGAGGTTTGAACGGCGTTGTCATGCAAAACACAAAACGGTCAACCGGGGCCACAACGAACCGGAACTGCTGGGGGTGGAGTTGTTGTGATAAATTGAATGTAAAAAAACGGTGCTCGGAAATGTGAATTCTTCTGCGCAAAAAACACACGCAAGAAAGCTGGCAGCATCCGGCTTGTGCCGGTTTCGTTACATCGCATCGAGGTGAGTCTCTTGAGCGGGACTGCGGAATTTTGGCGGAAGGGAAAGCGTTAACAGTTAACAGACCGGGTAGTATGTCTGACATTCGTTTTCATGAACCGATAAACGGAGCTGAACCATGAACCTGAAGCTTTATGGAAGGGACCCCCTGAAGATGTTCGAAGATGTGTTCAACGAAAGACTGACGCCGTTCATCAGCTCGATGGGCTCGATGATCGCTCCGACCTTCAAGGTGGATATCAGTGAAGATGAAAAGGCGGTCTATATTTCCGCCGACATTCCGGGAGTGAA
>CAIUQW010000050.1 GCA_903901395.1 uncultured Chlorobiales bacterium
TCCTTCGATCTCATTGCCGCAGTTGCCCTTCTCGCTGCCGCAGCTTCCGTTCTCGTTGCCAAAACTTCCATTCTCGCTGCCGTTCTTGCCGCAGCAGACCGAAGCTCAGGCGACGCTTGAAAGGGTGACGATCACGGTGCAGCCTCCGGCAAAAGCGTAAACCATTCTTTGATAAGCGTATAGCTTCGATTTTTCTGTGATCCCCCGGCTTGAACCGCCGGGGGCTTTTTATTGGCGGCGGGTTGATCGATTTTCCGGCTTGCTGGCGCTCATTAGTGACGATCGATACCTCCGCTTTCCGTAACTTCAGAAAAGTTCGTCTCATATCCGCCGGAAGCGGTGATAACCATTATTATGGAGTAACGATGGGTTTGAATCCTGGCGAGCGTTGCGCTCTGGTGATGCAGTCCGATATTCGCGCCATGTCGATAGAGTGCGCGCGGATGGGTGGTATCAATCTGTCGCAGGGGATTTGCGATACGCCGGTGCCGCCGGTGGTGTTGCAAGGCGCGGCGGATGCGGTGATGCAGGGGGCGAATATCTATACGCATCACACGGGCATCCGCGAGCTGCGCGAGGTGATTGCCGCCAAGCAGCAGCGCTTCACCGGCGTGGCGTTCGACGCCGAGCGCGAAATAGTTGTCTCCGCCGGGGCGACCGGCGCGATGTATTGCGCGTTTCAGGCGCTGCTCAATCGCGGCGATGAGGTGATCGTCTTCGAGCCGTTCTACGGCTACCACGTTTCGACCCTCCGGGCGGTCGAGGCTGTGCCGGTTTTCGTGCCGCTCGATCCGGCGACGGGCTGGTCGTTCCGCATCGATGATCTCGAAGCGGCGGTGACGCTGAAGACCAGGGCGCTGCTCATCAACACCCCCGCCAATCCCTCCGGCAAGATCTTTTCGCGCGACGAACTCGCGCTGCTTGCGGAGTTTGCCATCCGGCACGACCTCTTCGTCTTCACTGACGAGATGTACGAGCATTTCGTTTTCGACGGCCTTTTGCATGTGTCGATGGCCTCGCTGCCAGGCATGAGGGAGCGGACGATCACCATCTCCGGCCTTTCGAAGACCTTCAGCATCACCGGCTGGCGCATCGGCTACGCCCTGTGCGACGCCCGCTGGGCCGCCTCCATCGGCTACTTCAACGATCTTTTCTACGTCTGCGCGGCCTCTCCGCTCCAGGCGGGAGTCACGGCGGGACTGCGCGAGCTTGGCGACGACTACTATTTCGGCCTGTCAGCGGAATACAAGGCCAGGCGCGATCTCTTCTGCGCGGCGCTCAAGGAGGCAGGTCTCGAACCGCACGTGCCGCAAGGCGCGTACTACGTGCTTGCAGAAACTGCGCATCTGCCCGGCTCGACGGCGCGGGAAAAGGCGATGCACATCCTACGCGAAACCGGCGTCGCCTCGGTGCCCGGCTCGGCCTTCTATCACGACGGCGGCGGCGAAAATCTCGTTCGCTTCTGCTTCGCCAAAGAGGAGCATATCCTCGCCGAAGCGTGCCATCGACTCTTGAAACTGCGGTAATCGTCAA
>CAIUQW010000051.1 GCA_903901395.1 uncultured Chlorobiales bacterium
GGCAAAGCGTTGAAATTCAGCTCCGCGCGGCAGGCCATCGAGGCGGGCATCGGCATGGTGCATCAGCACTTCAAGCTGGTGCCGACCCTTTCGGTGACGGAGAACATCATCCTCGGCAAGGAGGAGAGCTGTTTCGCGCTGCCGACAAAGCGCATCGGCAAGGAGATTGGCCAACTCGGCGCAAAGCACGGCCTCGAAGTCGATCCCGCCGCGCTCGTCTCGACGCTCTCCGTCGGCGAACAGCAGCGCGTGGAGATTCTCAAGCTGCTCTACCGCCGCGCCCGGATTTTGATTCTCGACGAGCCGACCGCCGTGCTCTCGCCGCCCGAAACCGCGAAGCTTTTCGCCACCCTGCGCTCGCTCGCCGCCGAGGGGCGCACGATTCTGCTCATCACCCACAAGCTCGACGAGGTGCTCGCCGTCTCTGATTCGGTCAGCGTGATGCGCAAAGGGGCGCTCGTTGGCACCGTAGAGACCGCTGCGACGAACAAAGAGGAGCTGGCGCGGATGATGGTCGGGCGCGACGTCCTGCTTAGAACCGAAAACCCGCCGCAGCCCGTCGGCAAAACGGTGCTCTCGATTGACAAGCTCACCTACCGCTCGCCCGAAGGCGTCGAGAAGCTCCGCGGGCTGACGCTGCAAGTGCGGGCGGGCGAAATCTACGGTATCGCCGGAGTCGAGGGGAACGGCCAGAGCGAATTGCTCTCGCTGCTGTGGGGCGCATATGATCGGGACGGCAAGGTCGGCGGATCGATCCTGATCGACGGCAAGGAAGCGCTCGGCATGAGTCCGGCGGAGGTGGCCGCGCTCGGCGTCTCGATGATCCCCGAAGACCGCCTCAAATCGGCGGTTATCGCCGAATACGGCATCGAACAGAACCTGATTCTCGGCAGACACCGCGAAAAAGCGTTCCATCGCGGCATCAGCTTCAACCGCGATACGATCCGCAAGAACGCCGCCGCGATGATCGAGCGATATGACGTTCGGGGCGTGCGCGGCACGGCGGGAGGCAATCCGCCCATCGCGGCGCTCTCTGGCGGGAACCAGCAGAAGATCGTGGTGGCGCGTGAAATGGAGCGCCCCGGCCTGAAGCTGCTCGTGCTCGCGCAGCCCACGCGCGGCGTGGATATTGGTGCCATCGAGCAGATTCACCAGCGCATCATCGACGCCCGCAAGAGCGGCCTCGCGATTCTGCTCATCTCGTCGGAACTCGAAGAGGTCGTCGCCCTCTCGACGCGCATCGGCTGCCTCTACAAAGGGGCGATCCGCCACGAATTCAGCGAAGAGGAGGTGCGCAAGGGGCGCGAGTCGGAGTCGGGTTTCGAGAGAGAGATCGGCATGCACATCACCTGAAACCCAACTTTTTCGATGTCGAAGCGCAGCGTCAAACCCTTCATCCCGGCCCTCTCGCTCCTGTTCGCGCTCGCGGCGGGCAGCCTCATCATCGCCGCCACCGGCAGCGACCCGCTGGAAGTTTGGCAGAAGATGCTCCGCTCGACCTTCGCCTCCGGTTACGGCATCGGCCAGGTGCTCTTCCGGGCGACGACGCTCGTCTTCACCGGCCTCGCCGTCGCGCTGCCATTCCGGGTGCGACTCTTCAACATCGGCGGCGAAGGGCAGCTTCTCATGGGCGCATTCGCCGCCGCGCTCTGCGGCATCGTGCTTCCGGCGGAGGCTCCGGCGCTCGTCGCCGTTCCTGCGCTGATTCTCGCTGCCGCCACCGCGGGCGCGGGCTGGGCGCTGCTCGCGGGATGGCTGAAGGTTCAGCGCGGCGTCAACGAGGTCATTTCGAGCATCATGCTAAACTTCATCGCCCTCGCCATCACCGGCTACCTGCTCACTAACCGCTTCGCCGTCCCCTCGACCGTCCACACGCCAGCAATCACGGTAGGCGGATGGTTGCCCGACTTCGACAAGCTCTTCGGCCTCGGCTGGCACTCCCCCGCCAACTTCGCGCTTTTCATTGCCATCACCGTCACCGCCGGAGCCGCCGTGCTGCTCTACCGCTCGCGATACGGGTACGACATGATCGCCTCGGGGCTGAATCCCGACGCCGCCCGCCACGCCGGAATCGACACTGATCGACACACCCTCGGCGCAATGGCGATGGGCGGCGCGATGGCGGGCCTCGCCGCGTCGAATCTCGTGCTCGGCTACAAGCACTGGTTCGAGGCCGGTCTCTCCACCGGAGCCGGATTCATGGGCATAGCCGTCGCCCTGCTCGCCGGAGCCAACCCCGCCGGAATCATCCTCTCCGCGCTGCTCTTCGCCTGGCTCGACTACGGCGGCCTCGCCGTCAACACAATGGTCCCGAAAGACATCTTCATGATGGTGCAGGCAATCACCATTCTCTCGATCATCAGCTTCCCGGCGATTTTTGGAAAATGGCTGAAAAGTGAGTAAAGGCTGAATTTTGAGAAAAGGACAAAGGGGACAGCAGGGACGGAAAGGACAACAGGGCGAATGCAAGAAGGACAGATGTGAAGAGTTGAGGAATAGCAAAATTATCGTGAATACACTTTACTCTGATACATCGAATTGCTTATCTTCCTTCTGACATGGGCGACAACCGTTTGAGGGACGCCTAACAGAATCAAGCAGATCCCCGAAAAAGAACTGAATTCCAATGGCTAAAAAATCTACCGACAAAGAGGCTCCTGAAGTAACGCCTGAAAAGAAACCGGCGAAAAATGCTGCTGCGAGCGCCGAAGCCAAGCCGAAAGCCAAAACCACGAAAAAGGCTGCATCCGACGGAGAGGCAAAGCCAGCGAAAACCGCGAAGCCGCGCAAAAAAGCGAGCGCTGAACCCGCCGCGCCAGAAGCTCCAGCTGCAAGTCCGGAGGTGATCGAAGATGAGATTCGCGTTGCCGCTTACTACCGCTGGGTCGATCGCGGCATGACCGATGGTGGCGATGCGGAAGATTGGATCGAAGCCGAGAAACAGATAAGGAACTAAACCGGTTCTTATGTCTGATCATTAAAAAAGCCATTCATCGAGTGGCTTTTTTATATTCAGTTTTTCCGTACAAGGTCAGGGCCACTCAGCCCGCCCAATCAACACCGCTTTTCATGAAATTTTTCACCTCCATTACCGAAAGCATCAGACTCCTTTTTGCCGGACTCTGGCTTGTTTTCAGAATCATCCTCGAATACTTCGGCATCATCAGCGACGGCAATGACCGCACCACCGGCATCAAAGACCTGCGAGAAGAGTACAAAAAAGCCAACTACCGCTGATGTTCAACCAATTTATTAAGGCGGCCACAATAAACCACAAACGACTTGAAATCAAGAAATTGGGCTAAAGCCCTTTTTTATATTGTTTTATTTATATCCCCCGGACTAAAGTCCGGGGTAATTGTTATAAGAGTTTTAATGGCCGAAGTAATAACATAGAAAACAACCTCGACCCGCCTCATATGTACCAACGTCTCCTGATCGTGGATCATCTATAGAACTGATACAAAAACACGAAAGGGCCTCTTTTTCAGAATGCCCTTTCATGTTGTCATCCGCCTTTCGTATAGAAAACACTCGCTATAGAGTGCTGAATTATCGATTACAGACTCTGCAATTCACCGATTTTTTCCCAGGATGGATCGGGATGAAGCGTAACAGTGACCAGAACGGTGTTGTCACTGATTTTTACAGAAGCATTTCCTTCTTTTCTGAGTTCAGCGCTCACCTGCTCAGGTGTCAGCTTGTACATAGCTCCGGTTGCAGAGTCAACAACCAAACCAATCAAACCGCCGATGACAATGTTGCCCCAAACCCAGCTGTTGGTTTTTCTGGTCATGGTCATTTCATACGGCATATACCCAGCGAGGGTAATCTTCACTGTGTGCTTGTCTTTTTTTGACAAATCTTCTGTGAGAGGAGTTTTTCCGAGCACCTTGCCATCAACAATAACAGTCGCATCTGAAGGGTTGCTTGAAAATCCGACGGTCTGTTTGGTACCATCCATGATCGTTGCACAACCAGTGAGTCCTGGTGCGAGCGTGCCGAGGAGCAATACCGCAATGATGTTCTTTTTCATGACGTTTATGCGTTTTGAATTAAAAATAACTGTCTATACGAGAGGGAGATCGGTTACTTCAGAACATATCTTTCCACCTGCGCTATTCAGATATAGTATATAAAGTTCAACAGCTCAATACTGAAATAATCAACACATCGGCTCATGAGAGATAACCCCGCCGTTTGTTCAAACAACGGGGCTATCACTTTGTCAACAACATCACCACACACACTTCACACAACAGATAATTTACAACATCATCCCATCATTCGAAAAGAAATCGCGAAAAAAAACACGATATTTCTCGTAATAACAAAGCATCACTATAAAACCAGTCATAATAGTTATATACCATATACTCTCAAACTGACCTGTTCCCATTTATAACACTATTTGTTCTTTGAAACATTTCATCTCCAAAATCCGATATCTTTCTGGTTTCATTTCACCTTAGCACCACAATCCAAGGCATTGAAAATCTTGAGTACAGATTCGGGACATTTTCGATTGAGATTATTTTCGGTAGAGCAATGAACCATGTCAACCAAACCGGTATGCTTCAAAGCTTTTTTTGTGTTCGAGGTGGTGGATCAGCAGGAAGGAGATGCTCCTGAATCGCAAAGTGCGCCCAATGAAATGCGGCTTTCGGAAATGGATGCGCTACCTCACGGCTGCAAGTCCGGGGTGTCTGCGCCTGGATCGAGCAAACAGTAGCAGAGAGTCCGATGATAACGGCATCATACACATGGCCACACAGTGTATTCCGTAACGTCGGAATCGAAACTTCAGGACACAGATTTTTCTGCCAAGCTCAACTCGGATGAATAGAAAACTGCGCCAGCAATCAGTTCGAGCTGGCGGCGACGGTCAAATTGACCGGCTGACCGAACTGAACCATCGCGTTGGCTGCGGGTTTCTGGGTGATGACCGTGTCGGGTACGAGAAGATCGGAGTGTTCGTAGCTGATTTTGCCGACCGAAAGCCCGTTCTTCACAATGACGCCTCGGGCCTGGTCGGCGGACATGCCGAGCACGTCGGGGACGATGACGCGCCGCAATCCGACAGGCTCCTGTTCGAGTCTGCCGACAATGAAGGTGACGGCGCTGCCTGATTTGAGGGTCACATCGGGCGGCACCGACTGGCTGAGCACCCTGCCATCCTGCTCGGCGGCGGAAACCGCCTGAATCTGCACTCCGCTTAGAACCATGCCAATTCTGTCGAGTTCCTGACGCGCCTCCGCTTCAGTGCGGCCAACGAGATCGGGCATGGGATAGTTCGGCCTGTCCTGCCGGTTGAGTATGAGATAAATGCTCCGTCCAGGTTTGACCACCGCCCCCGCCTCGGGCGACTGGTCGATCACACGGTCGGGCGGCACATCGGGCAGGTAACGCACATTGTAGCTCTTCGTCGCTCTCAGGCCCACTTTGCGCAACTCCCTGTCGGCATTGTCGAAGCTCATGTTCCGCACATCCGGTACGGTCGCCCGCGCGCCACTCTCGGTCAGATACGGCAAGAGAAATCTGTCGGCGGCAATGATGGCGATAATGAACAGAACGAGGGGTATGAGAACTTTTTTCATCTTGGCTGACCGATATGGAAATGTTGGTTTGGCTTTGCGCGGGTTCAATGCTGACGTTTCATGACGAAATCGACAAGGAGCTGGAGCGAGCGCTTGGCCTCGCTTTCGGGAAAACGCGCAATCGATTCAATCGCCTTGTCAGCAAAGCCTTCGGCAACCGTTGCGGCGTAATCCAGTCCTCCCTTGCGCGTGACGAACTCGATCACCTCGCCGCTTCTGACCGAACGCTTTTTCGAACTTTTCAGGATTGTCTTGATTTTGTTCTGCTCCGCCTTGTCCGAATGGCGAAGAGCGTAGATCAGTGGAAGCGTGATCTTCTTGTCCTTGATGTCGATGCCGAGCTGCTTGCCGGTTTTTTTGGAGTCGCCGGTGTAGTCGAGCAGGTCGTCCCGGATCTGGAAGGCGAGGCCAAGAAATTCGCCGTAGCTCTTGATGCTGGCAATATCCTCCTCGGAGTCGGTGGCGCTTGCCGCGCCGATGGCGCACGAGGTAGCGATGAGCGAGCCGGTCTTGTCGGCGATGACGCTCAGGTAATCCTCCTCGGTGATGTCGAGACTTCGGGTCTTCTGAATCTGGAGAATTTCGCCCTCGCTCATCCGCCGAACTGCCTCCGAAACGAGATGCAGCGAACGGTAATCCTTGTTTTCAAGCGAGTAAAGCAGCCCCTTGGAGAGCAGATAGTCGCCGATGAGCACCGATATTTTGTTCTTCCACAAGGCGTTAATGGAGGGAATGCCGCGCCGCATCTCCGCGCCGTCCACCACGTCGTCGTGAATCAGCGTGGCCGAGTGCAGCAGCTCCACCATGATCGCGCCGCGATAGGTGACGTCCCTGACGCCGCCGCACGCCTTGGCGGCGAGTATCACGAGCGTCGGACGAATCTGCTTGCCCTGCTGGCGGAGCACGTAGCGCGTAACCTTGTCAACCAGACTGTTGCTTGAATGGAGCACCGTTTTGTAGCGCTCCTGAAACTGTTTCAGCTCTTCCGTGACGGAAGATGTTACCAGATTGATATCCACCCGTTCCTCTTTGCTTGTGTGTGCTCTGTCGATTGCCTGGCATGATTGCGCTTGCGTTCAAAACCGTCAGAAGTTATCGATATTTCCATGATTGAGCAAATCACCATCCGTTTCATTGAATTTACGACGGTTATCGGCCAGGCCGCGTATCAAAAAACCATTTGCGCACGAGAACGATCTTTGTTACTATGAAGCGGATTAAAGGCTCTTCAGGCGTCTCCCGCCACGCATTGCCCAACATCCTCCCGAATTTTTCCGAAACTCTGGCCGCGCCCTTCGAGGCGATCCGGCTCCGTACTTCGACATGAGCAACGAAAACGAACCAACCATACCGCCACCGGACGGCACAGGGGCCGGAACGGATTCCGGCAATGAAACGAAACCGGCGGTTCCGGCAGTGATCGAACAGAAAGAGCAGGAAGCGCCGAAAAGCGGGGAGAACCTCGATTTCCCTGACGAAGAGTTCAGGGCGCTTGAAAAGGAGACCGGTGAACGTGAGGAAAAACCTGCACCGATGTCGGAAAATGAGAGCCGCGAACCGGAGACGGACGACGAGCAGGAGGCCGGGCATGAAGGCATGGGCTTTCTCGATCATCTCGAAGAGCTGCGCTGGCGGATCATCCGGGGCGGCATCGCGTTTCTGGTTGCGGCGCTCGTCTGCGCCTTCTTCGCCGATTTCCTCGTCAACGATGTGCTCATCCGTCCGCTGATCCAGAGCGGCACGAACATCCACCTGCAGAACCTCGTCCCCTACGGCCAGCTCTCGCTTTACTTTCAGGTGGTCTTCTTCTCGGCCTTCATGCTCGCTTTTCCCTATCTGGCCTGGGAGATATGGAAATTCGTCGAACCCGGCCTGCATGAATCGGAGCGCTCGGCGAGCCGGTTTATGATTCTCTTCATCTCGATCTGCTTTTTCACCGGCATCGCGTTCGGCTATTTCGTCTTCCTGCCGATCTCGCTGAAGTTCTTTGCCGGATTCGGCACGACGCTCATCACGAATAATATCTCCGTACAGGACTACATCAGCTTTTTCCTCGGCACATTGCTCACGACCGGCATCGTCTTCGAACTGCCCTTCATCTCCTATGTACTGTCGAAAATCGGCCTGCTGACGCCTGCCTTCATGCGCTTCTACCGCCGTCACGCCGTAGTGACCATGCTTATCGTCGCGGCCATCGTCACGCCATCGACCGACATGGTGACGCAGATGGTGATCGCCATTCCAATGATTCTGCTCTACGAAATCAGCATCTTCATCTCAGGCAGGGTGCAGAAAAACCGGAACAAGAAGCTGATGGAGGAGAGCGCGGCATGAGGCCGAACGTGGCCTTCGAACCCGTGCCCGGCGCGATGCTGGCGGGCAATCCGCTCGGCGATCCGGCGACGCGCTACGTGCCGGTCTATCTGCCGCCATCGTACGACGGAGCGAAACGCTTCCCGGTAATCTACCTCCTGGCGGGATTCGCCTCGACCGGCATGAGTTTTCTGAACTTCGGCTTCGGGCGACCGACTTTGCCGGAGTTGATCGACGCCTTGATTCGGCGCGGCGAGATGCCTGAAACGATTGTCGTCATGCCGGACTGCATGACGCGCTACGGCGGCTCGCAATATGTCGATTCCGCCGCCACCGGCCCTTACGAAAGCTACCTCACGGGCGAACTGATCCCGCACATCGACCGGCAATTCCGCACGCTCGCGGAGGGGCGACATCGCGCAATTGCCGGAAAATCATCGGGCGGATTCGGCGCGCTTCGGCTCGGGATGCGGCACCCGGCACTTTTCTCAGCCTTGGCATGCCACAGCGGCGACATGGATTTCGATCTCTGCTACCGCCCAAACTTCGCCGTTGCGGCGCGGATTCTCGAAAAATACGACGGCAGCGTCGCGACCTTTTTCACCCGCTGGGAGTCGCTCGACAAGAAGCCGCGAGGCGAGTTCACCCTGCTCGACATTATGGCGATGGCCGCCTGCTATTCGCCTGACGCTACGATGCCGCCGCCCGGCAACATGCAGCTCCCCTTCGAACCGCGCACCTGCCAGCTCGTGCCGGAAGTGTGGGAGCAATGGAAAAGCTTCGATCCGCTCACAATGCTCGAAGAGGCGAAATATCAGGAAGCGCTCGGCTCACTCCAGGCGCTCTTCCTCGACTGCGGCTCGCAGGACGAGTACAACCTCCAGTTCGGCCACCGGCGCTTCTCCGCGCGGGCGACCGAACTCGGCATCACGCACCGCTACGAAGAGTTCCCCGACACCCACGCCGACACCTCCTACCGCTACCGCGTCTCGCTGCCTCTGCTCGCCCAGGCGATTGCCGGGTGACGGAAACAGGAGCAGCTCAATAGCAGGTCATTGCGTGCCGCCCGTATCCGGCGCGATACCGCACACGGACATTGAACAGTGTGTATATTTGTTCGAGGAAGAGCGCAGCCGACTCTGAAAAAGAAATTGGGCTAAAGCCCCGATTTATTAATGCTTCATCAA
>CAIUQW010000052.1 GCA_903901395.1 uncultured Chlorobiales bacterium
CTTTTGAGCGTCTCCGGGTCGCGATACGGCAGAAAAGCGTTCTTGAAAATCGAGCGGAAGAGCGCCGGAACGCCTGGATTTTCCGGCATTTTGGCAATCGCTTCGGCGTAAAGGTTCAGCGTTTCGTGACCACCAAGCCCGGAACGCATCAGCTTCGCCCAGCCATACTTCGAGAATCCATTGGCAAAAAAGCTCCGCGACCCGCCAAGCTCCTCGCTCTCGGCATCCATGTCATCCATGAACTTGTAGATCAGCGCAATCGTGATCTGTTCGACCTGTGACTTGGGATCGGGTACTTTACCGACAAGAATATCGCGAGCCGTATCGATGCGGCGTTTGGTGGTGGTATCGAGCATTGGGTACTGATTTATGCTGCAAACTGGTTCAGAGAGACGTAATCCTTGATGTACTCAGGAATCAGCTCCCGGTATTGCTGAGGAACTGCCCTGAAGTCGCTGATGGAAAATACGGCGCAAGTGTGCAGTTCCGAATAACGTTTGTTGTTGATGATGTGCCGAACCTGATCGCTGGTGAGGTACGCCTTGAAAAAGTGCTTCATGGCCGGAATGGCCTCGGTCTGCTCTGGCTTGTAGTCGGCGATGAACTTCGAGAACTCCTCTTCGAGCAGCTCATCTTTGGACTTGAAGCGCGGGATGAGGCCGAAAATCTTTTCGAGAATCTCGCGGAGAGTCAACCGCCGATCCACGGCAGCAGCCTTGCGAAGCTTGTCGAGGCTGTAATACTCCTCCGGCTTGTCGAACAGCTCCTTGTTGACGTAATCGATCACCCGATCCCAGTTTCCGGCTTCGATGCTCGTCGCAATGAAATCATTTTCACGCACCTTTTCTTCAAAGCGCTGGAAAAACATCCGGTCGATCTTCATCCCGTCCATTCCAATCGCCTCCTCCCTGACCATAGCGATGATGTCCGCGCCGAGATGCTCGTAGCCTTGCAATTCAGCGCCGGAGCGTGTTCCGTCCTCATTGCCGCTTTTTCGAGACGAACCGTTTTTCGGAAGCTGAATGACCTGATCGTAATCGTACTTTTCCTCGAAATATTCGCAGTTGGCGAAAAAGTCAAAGAGCCGGAAAGTACGCTTATGCGGATTGCGTATTTCCGCTTTCAGGGTGTCGTCGAAGAGCGTTTCAAGGAAATCATACAGGCGGGTGCCGCGACCCTTGATCTGGATGAAATCGGTCGGTGAAAAGATCGGACGGAACAGACCGAGGTTGAGCAGGTCGGGGCAATCGTAACCGGTGGTCATCATGCCGACCGTCACGCAAATCCGCGCCTTGCTTGTCTTGTAGACGTCGAGGAAGTTGGCCGAGCCGAGCAGTTTGTTGTCGGTGAAGTTTTTGGCGTGCTGCTGCGCGTTGGCGACCTGCGATGTCACCTGAACGGCGAAATCGGATCGATACTTGCCGGGATACATCCGGTCGGCCATCTCGTTGAAAATCTGCGCCAGCTTCAGCGCGTGATGCTGACTGACGGCATAGACGATGGATTTACCGATCTCCTTGCTGACGGGATCGCGCAGGGCATGTTCGAGGAAGGTCTTGCAGAAAAGCGCATTGGTTGCGGGCGAAAAGAAGCGCTTCTCGAACTCCCGCTGCCGGAAGCTTTCCTCCTGATTCTCGCCGGTATCGTCGGTGAAGGAGACGGTAAATCCCTGATCTGAAAGGAGTTGCGTTGTCACCTCGGTTCTGGCGTCGATCACCGTCGGGTTCACGAGAAAGCCATCCCTGACGCCGTCGAGCAGCGAGTAGCGAAAGGTCGGCTGGCCGCTTTCGCATCCGAAGGTTCGGTAGGTATCGAGCAAGTTGCGGCGTTCGAGTTCACGCGGATCGTTCGAGGCGCTCCGGGCGCTGTCAAACTTTTTGAGATAGTCGCGAGGCGTGGCCGTCAGACCGAGCTTGTAGCCGATGAAGTAGTCGAACACGGCTCGCGCGTTGCCGCCGATTGAGCGATGCGCTTCGTCGGAGATGACCAGATCGAAATCGGTCGGCGAAAAGAGATTCCGGTATTTGTTGTTGACGAGGAGCGACTGCACGGTGGTGACGACGATCTCCGCGCGACGCCACTCATCCCGGTTTTCCTTGTAAATGACGGTTCTGTAATCATTCGCGAGGCAAGCCCGGAACGCCTTTTCCGCCTGGTCTTCGAGTTCGAGACGGTCAACAAGGAAAAGCACTCTCCGGGCGTTGCCCGTTCTGAGAAAGAGCTTGATGACGGCGGCGGCAGTCAGGGTCTTGCCTGTGCCGGTCGCCATCTCGAAGAGAAAACGGTCGTTACCGCCTTTGACCGCCTGTTGCAACGCCCTGACGGCCTGAAGCTGATAGTGGCGAAGAAACCGGAGCTTGCTCGCCTGAATGTATCGCGGTCGCTCGGCAACATTCATCCACCCGGCATCGGCGGCATAGCGCGGGTTCTGTGTGAGCGCCACGTAATCGTCATCAACGTTTTCACGGATCAACCCGTTGGGATCACTCACGGTTCTCTGATAGCCGACGACGGAATCGGGCGTCGGGAAAGCGGTGATGATGTAGGGATTGCCCCGTTCGAGATCCCAGAAGTAGTGCAGATTGCCGTTCGAGAGGATCACGAA
>CAIUQW010000053.1 GCA_903901395.1 uncultured Chlorobiales bacterium
AAACAACTCTTTCTTTAATCGTATTAAAAAATCCCTGTAATTCCTTTTAAATCATGCGCTTCCCGCTCAGGGCATCCCACACAAAAGGTTACTTAGCTCTATCTGCAATAGATTGAGAGCATGATTGTTCAAGATCAGCAATCTGCAACAAGGAATAAAAGGCGCGATTTACAGTTCGCGGACTATCCGTTCGGACACGTCCCAAAGCTTACGAGCCAGAATGGGGTCTACGGTGTGGCGGCTCGATCTGACGGCGTTGCAGTCGGCCAGGTATGCGCCTCCCATCACTGCCGCTCCGGGATGCACGGCGGCGAAAAGCTGCGTCGCCGCGCCTTGTTGCACCGTTTTGAGGAAAACCGGAGCGAGCATGTTCAACAGGCGCTGCCCGGCGCTTCCGGTGTTCCTGGCCAGCTTTGTGGGAATGACGCCGGGATGCACCGACATCGCAAGCTTTTTCGAACCGGCGAACTGACGCTGTAACTCCTTTGCAAACAAAATGTTGGCAAGCTTGGACTGGCCATAGGCAGCCCAAGGGCTGTAACCACGCCCTCCGCTCAGATTGTCGAACTGAATCCCTCCCTTTGGTGCAAATTTATGGTATGAGCTGCTTACCACCACGATGCGGCCATCGCTGGCGATGCTGTCGAGCAGGCTGGTGACGAGCAGAAAATGAGCGACATGGTTGGTGAAAAACTGAAGCTCGTATCCGCTCGCCTGCTGAAGCGCTGGCGTCGCCATGATTCCGGCGTTGCAGATGATGGCGTCGAGCTTGTAACCGGCATCCCTGATTTGCGTCGCGCAACTCCGCACGGAGGCGGGGTCGGACAACTCGCAAGCCAGGCCGGTGGCGCGATTCTGCAATCCTGCGCAGAAGCGCTCCGCCCCTTCCCGCGTCCGCGCCGTACCGAGAACATGCGCCCCGCGCAACGAGAGCACCCGGCAGCTCTCCGCGCCAAGGCCGGAGCTGCATCCGGTAACCAGCACCGTCTTGCCTTTAAGGGATAAACCTTCGGTAACCTTTTCTGCGGTCGAGTTGGCCCCGAATCCGGTAGGTCCGGCTGGCTTCAGTCTGGTTGCAAGCGACATGAGGTATATAGCGTTTGAAACAGGTTAAACCGCCGTTTTTTATCCGTTACTCCGATGATGCCATATCATCAAAACGAAGGATAGCGAGCATCGTTATTTCATTTAAATTACAATATCAGCAATGAGTTGCAACAACTCGCATCGCGCGACCCGCAGAACTGTTCTGTCAAGTTTCAGCGCGAGAAGAACACAATACCCGAAAAGGTAAACAGTGATGAAATACGCCGCGCTTCATCGGTAACGACTCCGCTGCTTGACACTTTATCACACATCGAGCCGCCCTACGGCAACCAATATCACAACACGGAAAACAGCAGACCTGCGATAAGGGCGACGACGGCATAGAGTGATTTTTTCCAGGGAGTCTCTGCCGAGGTTCTTACATGTAACCGATAGTTGTAGAGAAAAAGACCGGAGCAATAAACCATGGCGATCATCGGCACGGCATAGCGGAAAAATGCGCTTTGAAGAAAATAGTTTGCAGGCGGAAACACGATCAGCATGACGCCGACGATTAAAAATCCGAGACCGGAAACCCTCATCAGGACGATGACGACCTCTTGCAAGCCCGCACTGAGCTGATGCCATTCGACTCCTGAAGCTTTTCATGAAAAGCCAGCAGCCTTTCCGAAAAGAGATTCCGGTACGCCATCGTCAACGAAACGATACCGACGAAAAGGTACAGAAGTACCGACAGGAGTTCACCCATCATATGGCGCATACCATTTGAAGATATTGGTTTACAGGATCACGTATTGCCGGATCATCGGGCACGGCGCACTCATCGCATCCGCGGGACTCGCCACGGCTTGGTGTGAGTTGCGTGTTCACTCAGCCACGACTTCTGCGTCCCATGTGACCTTGCATCCCGACGCTTTGAGCATGGCGGCGACGCTGCAATATTTATCCATCGACAGTCCGGCGGCTTTGTCGAGGTCGGCCTGGCTGCAATCGGAGCTGTGCAGTTTGTAGTGGACGTGAATCGAGGTAAACACTTTCGGATGCGTATCGGCCCGTTCGGCATCGAGAGTGGCGTCGAGCGTTATCAGCTCTTTTCTCATCTTGGCGAGAATCGAGATGATGTCCAGCATCGAACAGGCGGCCAGCGACTGGAGCATTATCTCCATTGGCGAGGCATACATGGCGGGATTCGAGGGGTCGAGCGTGGCGTCGAAAAAGGTATGCTGCCCTTTGTCGTTGAGGCCGACAAGCGGCAGATTTCTGTCGAAAGAAACGGTTGCGCGCATAAGTTTTGAAGAGGAAAACGTTGACGAAAAAAGACTCACAGTTTGGACTGGCTGCCAGCAAAACGGGTTCCGTGAATGCGCACTCCACGCGAGATGTTCTTGCCGAGGCGGGATGTCTTGTTGACATCGACCGGCAAATATCCTCACGCGGAACTCCTGCGCTATCCTGTTGTCCGGCGCGAGTAAGTTTATTTTCCACGTTGCGGCGCTCCGGTCAAAAACCGGGATGATTCGCCGACAGCCATAGTCAAAATATCGAAGAATTTCTCAATGAAAAACACCAGCCTGACGCAGCCAGTCCCGGCACTCCATCGCTCTTCATGCGCGGCGCGATCCTACCGTGGATAGCGCACATAGGGTTCCGGCGGCGTCTTGCCCGGTGGCAAAAAATCGGGCGAAGGGCGACCGGCGGGGCCGAGATGGCGGAGATAGCGATAAATGTCACGAAAATCCCGATTGTTCATGTCGCGCAGGGCGTACCACGGCATCGGGGGACGAGCTTTGACATCTTTGGCGCGCATCCACTCTCGTTCACTCATCGAGTTCGCCAGCAACCGGAGATTGACCGGCCAGGTCGTGCCCCACGGGCCGTTCCAGCCAAGATCATCTCCCATGAGCCATTGCGACTCCGGCGTGCGACCATCGGATGAGGCATACCCCTTTGTGTGGCAATCATTGCATCCGGCGATCATGACAAGATACCGGCCATTGCGAATCGAACCCCGATCCTTGGCCTGTCCTTCAAATCCCGCCAGCAACATCGGCGCGATCATGCATGAAGTCAACAGCGCTTTTCGTTTCATCGTATCCTCCATCAGTCAAACGTTGACATCGTATCATTTCGTGGTATATCGACAGTACAGCATGGATCAGCAATCGAAAAACGAGACTAAGAGTTGCCGCGCCCAGCAGGAGCTTGCCCGTGCCGTTGAATGAAACACGGTGCGACGAGGTTATGAATGGAATGCTGGATTTGACGGAAACCAACGGAGTTCAGAATAAAATACACTATGTCGAGAGAAACTTTTCCTCTTTCGGAGGTTTACGGGTTGCTCGAACCGGGGCCGGTCGTTTTGCTGACGACTGCCGGAAAAGAGCGGCCAAACGTGATGGCGCAGTCGTGGCATACGATGATGGAGTTCGAGCCGCCGCTGGTGGGGTGCATTGTTAGCGACCGCAACTACAGCTATGGACTGCTCGAAGCGAGCGGCGAGTGCGTGATCGCGATTCCGCCAGTCGAGCTGGCCGAGCAGGTTGTCGCGTGCGGCAACTGCTCGGGCGCGGAGATCGACAAGTTCGCAACGTTCGATCTCACGCCGGTTCCAGCGGCGGCGGTCGGCGCGCCGTTGGTCGCGGAGTGCTTCGCGAATCTGGAGTGCCGGGTAACGGACAGCAGCATGGTCGAGCGCTACGGCCTCTTCGTTTTGGAGGTGGTCAGGGCGTGGATCGATCCGGATGTGAAACATCCCAGGACGATCCATCATCAGGGCCGAGGCAACTTCATGGTCGCCGGAAAAACGATAACGCTCGATTCGAACGCGAAATAGCGATTCGCTCGAACCGCGTCGATTATTTCTCCGCCGAGAGATTGATGCGGCGGAAGGTTTCGAAACAGGTTCCGTCGGGCTGAAGCGTGCGCTCGACCATGCGCTCGACGACAAAGTCGCGGAATGGCCTGCGCTGGTTTTCGGGCAGGCGTGGCAGTAGCGGCACAATGCTTGGCTGGTCGATCCAGCGAATTATCGCCTCCTTGTCGGGGAAGAATCGATCGGCGATGCCGCCCCAGACCATCACGTTGCGAAGACCGCTCTCTTCGGCAAGCGCCGCGTAGGCTTCGACAGTCGGCATGTACCACGGCCACTCGAAGCCTTCGAATGCCGCCGCGAAGGGGTCGAGCGCCATCGCCTCCCGGATGACCTCGAAGAAGTTGATGCAGTTGCCGTCACCCGCGAAGTCGAAACGCACCTGCCCGCCTGAACGTAACGCACGGCGGACATTACAGAGAAGCTTGCGGTGATCCTTCACCCAGTGCAGCGTGGCGTTGGAGAAAACGATGTCGAACTCCTCCTCGAAATCGAGATCGTCGATGTTCATCAGCCTGAACTCCAGCCTCCTCGTCGCTTTAGGCATGGCGGCGGCGATCATTCCTTTCGAGGCGTCGATACCGAGCACACGGCCATCCGGTAGCCGCTCGGCGATTCTCGATGTCAGAACGCCATCACCGCATCCGAGGTCAAGCACGCTTTCGTCGCCCCGAAGGTCGAGTTCAGCGATCACCTTCGATCCCCACTCTTTCTGATGCGCGGAGGCCTGCTCGTACCTCTTTCCGTCAAATTCGTACGACATGAGAGTTCTTGCTTTGAGGTTCGGAAAAACGCAATGGGGCTTCAGGCGAGACAGTCCGCAAGCACAGAAAGATCGCCGGAGAGTGCCACGTGGCCGGAAACGGCGAAGACGCTACTGGCTAACTTTGACGCGCACGGAGAACCGGTGAATCACGGAAGCATCACCCTCCCATTGCCGCCACTGTTTCAGTGCGATTTCAGCCGAACCGGCTTTCTTCGCCTTGAAAACAAACTCCACTTTGCCGCCCGAACCGGGAGGCCCTGGAGCGTAATGCGGCTCGGTCGAGACGAACTCAACAAACTCCTCGTCATAACGATCCATCGCCCACTGATACCCGGTCGTCGCATTCTCCGGCAGTTCGATACGAAACGACGATCCAGCAGAAATATCTATCGTCCGTCCGTTATCTTGTTCAATCATCGTCGTCATGGGCCGAATCTCTCTGTTCTGATCGGGTTCGGAAAAATCGCTGACACACTGCATGGAACACCCACATGCAGTGGTCAGCAGGATAAAAAAGGTCAGAAAGCGGAACGTCATTTCAGTCACGGTTTGATTGCAAGCTATGCAATTTATCCGGATTCATACCGTCGCGCCATAGCTTTCGTTGAAAAATCCGGCATTGATGTACGCTTCGCTGGCATAGGCAAACCCCTTGTCGCCCCAGACCGTGCCCCAGCTGTTGCGGATGATGAAGCGATTGTCCGCTGTATAACCAACCACGCAGATGGCATGACCGCCGCGAGTCGTCTTGGGCTGGAAGGTATCGAGCTTGCCCTTGTTGGCGGTTGCCTTGTCCCAGGTTGCATCAACATTGACACCAGCGAGTATGGGGCCGTGAGTTGCAAGCCAGCTTCGCCAGTTGTTCAGATTTTTTGACAGATTGAAGTAGGAGGCCACGCGATACATAGCCGCAGTGGCGAAAAATGTATTCACATCGCCGGTAAACATTTTGGTGGCGATATGAAACGGCAGCATCGTTTCGGGAACCGATCCGTATTTGCGCAGGATTTCCATCGCCGCTTTCAGGCTGGTGCCAACGCCTTCGATGAAGGTCTCCGGGCGGCTGGTGAATTCATCGGTCTCTTTGGATGCCATCCAGGTGCAGCGAGGCGAGAGCATATCTTTCTGTGCGATCTTGCCTGCCTTGACCATGTGATAGCGGGCAACGCCATCGGTGGAGGCCCACCCAACGCATGAACCGGTATCCTCCTGGTTGTTGATGCTCCACCAGTCGGCGCGCAAATCGACGCTTGCGGGTATTCCGACCGGCGCAGCCGCAGCCGCGACAGCACTGGCTGCGGCCTGGGCGTGCTCGAAGCTCCAATCCTTTTCGGTGTTGCGGGATGTGACAAGGTTACAAATTCGATGTAACTCGGGCCGTTCAACTTTTTTCGAAGCCATGATCGATCTCCTTGAGTTGATGGTTAGCGAACAGACCAGGAATGAATCCCGGTTTACTTCATAAGGCCATAAATCGAGGTTTTGCAGTGTTCAGTCGAAACAGGGGGACGGATATAATCCTGTAATCAAGGTACGTGATTTAATAATTCCTTCAAAATAACTTCTTTATGACGGTAAAATTCATCGCCATTCGATATGGCGCGGATCGGATAATTGCGGAAGGGGATTGGCAGGATATTGGAGGCTACTGAAGAAGATGAGGTAATATGGCAATTGTCACGGGAATAAGCGATGAACGCGAGATACAAAAAAAGATGCCTGCCACACGGGAACTGCAATCCGTGAACAGGCATCTTGCGTGAACAGTCACAACTCAACAAATACAGCGGCAATCAATCATATCGATGAAGTTGTGACTGATCTGCAATCAACTTCATCAGAAACCAACCTGGGTAAATAACTGGAACGAAGAGGGCGCAGTGTAAGCTGAACTACCTTTTTTATGTTCCACGCCAACATATTCAAGCCCCACTTTGGCATTGGGTCTTATCATTGCGGCTACTGCCGGAATCACTTTTTCCATGGTACCATTCAGGTCATCCTTGAGATATTCGTAACGAAGCACACCGATAAGCCAAGGATAGAACCAGTAGTCGCTTTCGAGCGAGTATGCCGTACGCTTGCCATAGTTGATGCTGGTATTGGCTTCATCGAGCACTTCATTAAAGCGGGCGTACTGACCAAGGAAACGCAATGATCCATAGCTAGCTTCGACATCGAATGAGTATGCGTTTTTCGTCAGACCAGCAAGACCTTCTTGTGTCGTCGGTTTCGAACCGTTTGCGGAATTGATGTAATTCGCACCAAAAGTTATTGCATTATCCTTTCCAATGTGATCGACTCCATGCGTACCTCCGGCCCCGCTAAGCAGGCCATGGCCTCCGAGTTTATAGGTAGCTCTGACAAATTTTGAATCAGCTATATTCCCGGCCTCTTCAGGATCTTCCGTACCATTTCTACCCAATCCGAAAGTCAGTGAATAGCCGCCGGTTGAGCCGGTGTCTCCGGCAAACCTGAGTTCAGCTCCTCTGGAAACTGCTGGCATGGTTGTTGTATATCCATCGCGTTTCCATCCCGGCCTGGCGGAAACAAGAACCATTTTTTCGGTAATACCAACTTCACCGAGAACAAGATTCAGACCAGGCTTGAACGTCCACATGAGATTCAGCTTACCCCATTCAAGACCGCCTTCGTTGATGGCAAAATCACCGAAGTAAGTGATTTGATCCGTTACAGTGCCAGCAAAGAAGGTTTCCAGATCCTCGACAATTTTTGTTTCATTGAATGACCCTGTCTCTACATCCTTTGGAGTATAGGCTCTAATTTTGCCAAGAAAGCCCAGCGTAGGCATATTGGGCATATCCGATGGCCAGATGGCATTAGGGAACTGATTCTTGTATCCCTCCTGCCCCAGCTTGATCGGTTCTTCTTTCACCATATCCTCATCCTGACCGCTCGGGAAACGGTAGCCGTTGTTCCGAAATGCTTCACCGAATCCGTTCCTGATCGGAAACGCAGTGTGACAGGTTGAACATGCGGTGTGATACTTACGAGCAAAAACAGGTAAGGCCGACGCCTCTTTACCAGCATTTACGATGGACGAACCCACTATCAGCGCAAAACAAAGGATAAGTTGTTTCTTCATCCTTGCCTCCTTTTTTTGATGACAAAAAACCTTGAATAAAAAACACGAAAACACACGAAACCCCTGAAAGGAGATGCTTTTTCCTCATAAACAGATCACAGGATACAGATATGATCCGGGTGATCCTGATATATCGTATTGGCAATCAGCGAATAATTACGCTGTTTGTGTAGAGAACAGAGGCTGGTATGTGAAAATCAATCAATAACAGCCATTGAATGCAACTGCTTCAACTATCACCCTATGGTTTGTTACGCCACAGGGATCCTATCGAAATCAAGAGTAAAGTATGATGCAGGAGAAGAGATTCCTTGGTATTATCAACGTAGGGCTGAGTGTATCACTCAATTTTCAACGAAGGCATATGGTCACTTCATGTATGAATTTAAGCAATAAAATTACTTTTGCAAGCGAATTCTTAACGATTGTTTAAAATCACTACACGAAATCATTTAGTAGTCACCACTATTTATAAAGCGGCAGCATCACGATAGTCTCTCAAATACCCGTCAATCTCCAATAGAGAATAGCCGTAACGTATTGATATACTGTCAGTTCGGATTACTCCTCCCTGTCGTCAAGGTCGAGCGTTCCCTGAGCGGCGATGGTTCCGGCGGTGGTTGGCGGGCCTTTGAGAATCCATTCGAAGAAGACGCCGATCAGCGCTCCGGCGAGCGGCCCTGCAAAGTAAATCCAGGCAAGCGCGATATCTCCGCACACCAGCGCGGGGGCGAGCGAGCGTACGGGATTCATCGACGCGCCGCTGACCGGCCCGGCCCAGAGGCCCGTCATGGCGATGTAACCGCCGACGGCAATTGCGCCGTTCGGGCCGATGTTCCGCGCACCCGAGGCGGTGCCGAGGATGATGTTGACCAGCGCCGCCGTCAGCGCGATCTCCATGACGAGCACTTTCAGCGGCGTCATCCCGTGGCCAGGCAGGGTCATACCCGCCGCAACCGCTCCGTTGCCGAACATCGCGCCGAGAAAGAGCGCGGCAAGCCCGCCTCCAGCGACTTGGGCGATGATGTAGCCGGGCACGCGAATCCAGGAAAAATTACGCCGGATGGCGAAAGCAATGGTGACGGCGGGATTGAGATGCGCGCCGCTCACCGTGCCCATGAAGTAGATGATGGCCATCACCATCACGCCAGGCGCGACTGGCAACAGTAGATCAGCCGCATGATTGCCGGTGCTTGCCGCGACAGCCGGGCCACCGACTGCCACGAGCACCAGCAGAAACGTGCCCCACAGCTCGGCGAAAATCCGCTGCCACTCATGCTTCGGATCGAGAAAATTGGGCGCGATCTGCGTCAGCAGCATCCGCGACCTTTCCGCCGCATGGTGGTTGTTGTTCTCTTGCGTTGTAGCCATGCAAAATCTCCAGACATTATTGTCTTGTTCGCCACCGGCAAGCGGTGCACGGTCATTTTAATAAAGATAATGAAGCGTCTCAAGATGCTGACTCATAAGCGTCCGTCAGTCTCGGCGCAGCCTGGTATCGATTGCCCGCAATTGCCCTCGTCAGACAATTGCGCCAGTTGACGAAGAATGACTATCTTGCGGGCAACCGAAAATCCGACAATTCCTTTTCAAGGAGCAGCCCCATGACTGAGCACGAACTCATCGTCAAACAACTCCAGGCCGTACAGAATGCCAGCCGCAAGATCGTGACCCTCGATACGGACTCCATCAACGGACTGCTCGTCGATCTCGCCGACCGCATTCCTGCCGCCGCAGAGGCAATTCTCGACGCCAACCGCAAGGATCTCGAACGGATGGATGCCGCCGATCCTCGCTACGACCGGCTGCTCCTGAACGAGTCGCGCCTCGACGCCATCGCCGCCGACCTGCGCAACGTCGCCGCGTTGCCTTCGCCGCTCGATCGCGTGCTTGAAGAGCGCACGCTACCGAACGGGCTAAAGCTGCAAAAAGTGTCGGTGCCGCTTGGCGTGGTCGGTATCATCTATGAATCGCGTCCCAACGTCACCTTCGACGTCTTCGCACTCTGTCTGAAATCGGGCAATGCCACCGTGCTGAAAGGCGGGAGCGACGCGGCCTTCTCGAACATCGCCATCGTGGAGCTGATCCAGGCGGTGATTCGCGACCGCGGCCTCGATGCCGACATGATCTACCTCCTGCCTGCCGAGCGCGAGGCGGCGCATATTCTGCTCAACGCGGTGGGCTATATCGACGTCATCATCCCGCGCGGCAGCCAGCAGCTCATCGACTTCGCCCGTAAGCACTCGACCGTGCCGGTGATCGAGACCGGCGCGGGGATCGTGCACACCTATTTCGACGCGAGCGGCGACCTCTCGATGGGGCGCGACATTGTCTTCAACGCCAAGACCCGCCGCCCGAGCGTCTGCAACGCACTCGACACACTCATCGTGCACCAGAGCCGCATCGACGACCTTCCGGTGCTGGTGGAGCTGCTCGAAGAGAAGATGGTGCAGATTTACGCCGACGAACCGGCGTATTACAAGCTGCTTGGCCGCTATCCCGACGAGCTGCTCGAAATAGCCAGCCCGGGGCACTTCGGCACGGAGTTCCTCTCGCTGAAGATGTCGATCAAGACCGTCGCCAATCTCGAAGAGGCGCTCGACCACATCGCGCATCACAGCTCGAAGCACAGCGAGGCGATCATCGCCTCCGACCTGGCGGCCATCGACGCCTTCATGAAGCGGGTTGACGCGGCGGCGGTTTACGCCAATACGTCAACCGCGTTCACGGACGGAGCGCAGTTCGGCCTCGGCGCGGAGATCGGCATCAGCACGCAGAAGCTGCACGCGCGCGGCCCGATGGCGCTCAAGGAGCTGTGCAGCTACAAATGGCTGATCACCGGCCAGGGACAGGTGAGGCCCGCCTGATGCTCGAAGCGCGAACGCTCGTCAAATCCTACGCCCTGCCGGGCCAGCCGCCGCTGAAGATTCTCGACGGCATCGATCTTTCGGTTGCGCCGGGCGAGATGGTGACCATCATCGGCGCATCCGGCAGCGGCAAGACCACGCTGCTCAACCTGCTCGGCACCCTCGACGCGCCGGACGAAGGCGAGCTGCGTTTCGACGGCGCGACGGTCTTTCAGGGGAGCCGCTGTCTGCTCTCGAAGAAGGAGCTGGCCGCCTTCCGTAACCGCAAGATCGGCTTCGTCTTCCAGTTCCACCACCTGCTCTCGGACTTCACGGCGCTCGAAAACGTCGCGATGGCCGAGTTCATCGGCACCGGCAAGCTCAAGCCCGCCAAAGAGCGGGCCGCCGCGCTGCTCGAAAAGCTCGGCCTGAAGGCGCGATTCGACCACTTGCCGTCGGAATTGTCGGGCGGCGAGCAACAGCGCGTCGCCATCGCGCGGGCGCTCATGAACAACCCGAAGCTGGTGCTCGCCGACGAACCGAGCGGCAACCTTGACAGCCGCAACAGCCGGATGCTCTACGAACTGATCGCCTCGCTCAGCAAGGAGCGCCAGACCTCGTTCGTCATCGTTACTCACAACGAAGAGTTCGCCGCCACCGCCGACCGCTGCCTCAACATGCAGGACGGCCATTTGCAGGCGTGCGGAGGGTGAACACAACATCGCAAATAACGGTTATTCTCCGTAAATTAAGTTCGAGTTTCCCGTATCCCATGAAGTGGCCCCCTCCGCGCGGAGAAAAACAGGCAGAGTTTAAGATGGTAACTTGCCGGTTGTTTATGCA
>CAIUQW010000054.1 GCA_903901395.1 uncultured Chlorobiales bacterium
ACGGCGGCAAGGTTTCCGCCTGGAAGGACGAGGAGGGAGACTGGATCGAGTCCGGCACCCACTGCTTTTTCGGCGCGTACGGCGTGCTCTACGATCTCATGAAGGAGATCAAGACCTACCACGCCGTGCTCTGGAAGCAGCACCAGCTCACCTACACGCTCGAAGGGGGCAACAACTTCACCTTCAGCACCTGGGATTTGCCCAGCCCGCTGCACCTGCTTCCGGCGATCATCAAGAACGGCTACTTCACCTTTGGCGAGATGGCCGCCTTCTCGAAGTCGCTCATTCCGCTGGCGCTCCAGAAGGCGAACTACCCGCCGACGCAGGATCACCTCACCTTCGCCGAGTGGGCGCAACAGAAGAAGTTTGGCCAGCGGCTGATGGACAAGATGTTTCGCCCGATGGCGCTCGCGCTCAAGTTCATTCCGCCGGAGGAGATTTCCGCCAAGATCATCCTCGACGTCACCGAGACCTTCTACCGCATTCCCGATTCGTCGTGCATGGGCTTCCTGAAAGGCTCGCCGCAGGAGTACCTGCACCAGCCGCTCGTCGATTACTCCACGCAGCGGGGCGCGGTGTTCCAGAACAACGTTGCGGTCGAGGAGTTGCTTTTCGACGGCACGCGGATTCGCGGCGTGCAGTTGCGCAATGGCGAAATTCTCGACGCCGACTACTACGTCGCCGCGCTGCCGATCCACAATCTCTGCAAGGTTTTGCCGTTGTCACTCAAGCAGCACGACCGCTTTTTCGGCGATCTCGATCGTCTGGAGGGCGTGCCGGTCATTTCGGTGCAGCTCTGGTACGACCGCGAGATTTCGTCAATCGACAACGTACTTTTCAGCCCGGATGGCGTGATTCCGGTTTACGCCAACCTCGCCCAAACCACGCCAGACTACCGCACGCTGCGCGGTGAGCGCTTCGAGGGCAAAACGCGCTTCGAGTTCTGCGTCGCCCCGGCCCGGGAGCTGATGGGGCTGACCAAAGAGGAGATCATCGCGCGGGTTGATCGCAGCGTTCGCGCCAACTTCCCGAAGGAGTCGCAGGGGGCCAAAATCCTGAAATCCACGCTGGTCAAGATTCCGCGCTCGGTTTACGCGCCGCTGCCCGGCATGGAAGCGTTCCGCCCGACGCAAAAGACGCCGGTCGGCAATCTCTTCATCGCGGGCGGCTTCTCGCGGCAGCTCTACTACGATTCGATGGGCGGCGCGGTGATGAGCGCCAATCTGGCGGTCGATGCGCTCGTGAAGGCGGCCTCGGGAAACGGGCATTGAGGCCCGACAAAATTCAGGAAACTTTTCGATGCAGCGCGAAAGTTGTTCTTTTTCTCGATTTAAATGTTATCTTTGCATTCCTGTTTGAGTGACCCAAAAGGTCACGAGGCCCTTGTAGCTCAGTGGATAGAGCAGCAGTTTCCGGAACTGAAGGTCGGCAGTTCGAATCTGTCCAAGGGCACGAGGTTCAACAGGACACCAATCGGGGTGTGGCTCAGCTGGTAGAGTGCTGCGTTCGGGACGCAGAGGTCGTGGGTTCGAGTCCCGCCACCCCGACACCAAAGGCGGTTTCAGCAAGTACTGAAGCCGCCTTTTTCTTTTTATCCCCACTGGTTTTTCCCTTCAGTTCGCTCAATATCCTCTCCTGTTTAGAGTGAAGCGCATGGCGTGAATAAGATTGTATTTATGTCATCATGCTTCAGATTGTGCCGAGTGTCCCTTAAAAATTACTGCAATATCTGATTCCTGTAAAAGTTTCGACAGCCGTCAGAACACTTGTATCTATGCTTCAGCCTCCTTTCTCGACGGTCGTCAAGCGTACATGATGTTCTACAGGCTGGAATATCTGGAAATTATCTGTTTCAGTTGGTGCCGTTGGCACCCGGGGGAAATTCTCCATAAAAGATGGAAACAACAATCAATGCACGAGTTCTGGTCGTTATATGCGTTTATTGATCCAGGCTGAGCTTGGGAAGTTGTCTTTTGCCAGACGATCATCTATACTCATTGCATGTCTGTTCGGGTTTTTGATTTCATTAAATATATATACCACTGTGAGTTGATTTTCATTTTTCGTGCTTCCGAGGTATAGTCAAAGCTTGGGATTCTGTTATGTATGTCTCCGTCGCGGATTAATATGATATATGTATATTTGAAGCAGGGTTATATTTTTTTAAGGTATTGTGATGCGCTGATATTCTATCTCTTTGTGTCATGATAAGCGATTGCAGGCATTGCCAATTGTAAAAAAATAATGTAATTACCAGAGTATTTCTTGTGATTTGTACCTGTCGTGCCGTGCCAGTCCGCCGGAATGATCATGGTTTGTAACTGACATGATTTTTATGAGATACTGTTGTTCATGCTGCGTTTTGCGAAGATGATGCGATGAAAAGAGTCTGTTGTACAGGGTAAGGGGGGATGAAAGGTAAGGGATTGGCCTTGAAAAATTTTTTATCCAAATCCAACCTTGTACATCGCCATGAAAAAGCGCAGAGTATTCCTTTTGATGTTATTTGCCTTGCTTTCGTGGAATTCCTCGAATGCGAAGAGCATCGATGTAACCAACACAAGCAGCGGCGGCGACGGTTCACTGCCGTCGGCGGTGGATCAGCTCAATGCTTCACCTGAGCCTTCCAATACCATTACGTTCCAGCACTTAGAGCTTATTCGTAAATAATATTTACTTTTCGGAAAGCAATGATTGCTGCTGCCATATAGAGCAACGCCTCGTATCTCTCGTTGAGTTTTTCAAAACGCACCAGAATTTTTCTGAACCGGTTGAACC
>CAIUQW010000055.1 GCA_903901395.1 uncultured Chlorobiales bacterium
GCGTTTCCGGTCAATCCGATGGTGCATGAGCTGTACGACGCGCACGAGGTTGTCGGCACAGGCACGCTCTTCCCCGACGACGCGGGCAACCCCATCGTCCACCTGCACATGGCCTGCGGCCGCGAGGAGAACACCGTCACCGGCTGCGTGCGCAATGGCGTGAAAGTATGGCATGTCATGGAGGTCATTCTGGTAGAACTGCTCGACTCGGAAGCTCGCCGCCTGCTCGACAAAGCCACAGGGTTCAAGCTGCTGGTGCCGTAAAAAAATTCTATAGGTCTTATAAGTCGTATAGGTCGTATAGGACTTATAAGACCTATACGACAGCACTTACGAACCTTACCCGCGCCTCACGCAAAGGGATTCTTCCCGCACGCCATGCCGAGCGAGCGAGCTACGGCCTCCTGCGTGATTTCGCCGTTGTAGACATTCAAGCCGCCCGCGAGGCCGGGCATGACCACCATGGCGCTCTCAAGGCCGAGATCGGCGAGACGGCGGACGTAGGGCAAGGTTACGCCGGTCAGCGCTTCGGTCGAGGTGGCAGGATAGGCTGCGGGCATGTTAGTCACGCAGTAGTGCACCACGCCCTCTTGGATGAACACAGGATCGAGATGCGAGGTCGGGTGAGAGGTCTCGACGCAGCCGCCCTGGTCGATGGCGATATCGACAATCACCGCGCCCGGCTTCATCGACTGCACCATGCCGCGCGTCACCAGCTTTGGCGCGCTCGCCCCTGGGAGCAGCACCGCGCCAATGAGCAGATCGGTGCCCGGCAGCAGCTCTTCGATGTGCTGCTCGTTCGAGTAGATCGTGTGCACCTCCGGCGACAAGAGCGCCTCAAGCTCGCACATCCGCTCGTGGTCGGTCTCCATCACCGTCACCTCCGCGCCGAGTCCGGCGGCGATTCGCGCGGCGCTCATCCCCGCGACGCCACCGCCAAGCACGAGCACCCTGCCGGGCAGCACGCCAGGCACGCCGCAAAGCAGCTTCCCCTCGCCACCATTGTGCTTCGAGAGATAGTATGCGCCCATAAGCACGCTCATCTTTCCGGCAACCTCGCTCATCGGAGCGAGCAGCGGCAAGCGCCCGCCAACCTCGACGGTCTCGTACCCAATCGCCGTCACCCCGGCATCGACAAGCGCTTGCGCAAGCCCCGGCACTCCCGCCAGATGCAGATAGGTGAAGATGATCAGCTCCTTCCTGAAATAGCAGTACTCCCCTTCCAGCGGTTCCTTCACCTTGACGATGAGTTCGCTTTTCCAAACTTCTTCGGCGGACGAGACGAGCGCCGCGCCAGCCAGCCGGTACTTCACGTCGCTGAAGCCGCTCGCCGCGCCCGCGCCGCGCTCGACCACCACGCGATGGCCCGCCGCAACAAGCTGCCTCACGCCTGCAGGCGTACAGCCAACGCGCGTCTCGCGGGTCTTGATTTCCTTTGGAATTCCTATATTCATGGCAGAAAAATGATAAGGGTTATCCGCCGACTCCATCAATGTAAAGCTTCAGCCTCTTTTCCGGAACAGGCGCGGTGAACAAGCGTCCCGAATGATCCCACGAAATTCAGCATGATGACTCTTTTGCATGACCCGGCATATTGGCTCCTGACGACGGGCTGCCTGTGCGCCGCCTCGATTCCGGCGCTGACGCGCTCGATTGGCAAAATGCGGCTCATCGCCATTGCGGCGCTCTGGCTCGCGCTCTGCGCCGCCACCTTCTGGCGCTTCGGCGCGATGCCAGCGCTTGCGACGACGCTGATTTCGGGCGCATGGGGCGTCGTCCTCCTCGTCGCGTCGCTGATCTTTTCAGGCATCAAGTCGATGCCGAACCAGCGCTTCGAAGAGCGCTGAATCCATCATCCGCGCTCAACGAGTACCGGAAAACCACGCGGGCACGAAGCGCCACGCATGCCTCATCTCGCGGTCGTGCGCGACATAATCGGGATCATGCAGCGCGACCGTCTCCCAGTACCTGGCGGAATGATTCATGTGAACGGTGTGGCACAGCTCGTGAATCATGATGTAGCGCACGAGCAACGGCGGCAGAAAAACCAGCTTGAGATTGAGATTGATGTTGCCGCGCGTCGAGCAGCTCCCCCACCGGCTGCGCTGCTTTCTCACCGAAATTCCAGAAACTTTGAAGCCATTGATCGAGGCGAGCCGCATGAGCTGAGACTCGAACCGCAGCTTCGCCCGCCGTTTCAGCCACTGTTCGAGCGCTGCCAGGCACAAGGCGTGATCGCTGACCGCGCCCGACAGCTCCAGCTTGCCCGCGCTCAGCTCAGCGATCTTGATGCTCTGTCGATGCTCCTCGCGATAGCCAACCCGCCACGTCTCTCCTATGCCGCAGAGTTCGATCACCTCGGGCAACGCCGTTTCGGTCTGTCCGGCGTGGGCTGGACGCTGTTTGGCGAAGGTGCTCTGCACTTTGAGAATCCACGCCATCTTGCTCTCGACCACGAATGGCACGCGCTGCAAATCGTATCCAGCCGGCACGACAACGGTAAGCCCCTCCTCGGGCGACATCTTCAGGCGGGTATGCCGCGCCCTGCGACTGACCTTGACGGTGTAGTGAATGCCGGATGAATTGCCTCTGAAGGATTGAGTGGACATACGAACCGGGATGTTATGAAAAATGCTGGAATAGTGTAGAAGTATAGCCAGCTGGAATTGATAAAAAAAGCGGATACCCCCTTCTTCCCGACGCTTCTGCTTTTAGCTGTCCGAAAGCAGAAGACCGGGAGTCCTGCATTGCACAGGGATGGGCTGAACGGGGATATCCGGGAAACGATGTTTTATGAAAGCGCTTGCTTCAGATCAGCGACAAGATCGTCCGGGTCTTCGATGCCGACCGACAGACGGATCACCGAGTCGGTGATGCCTGCCGCCAACCGGTGTTCACTGCACATCGAAGCGTGGCTCATGGTCGCCGGATGCTCGATGAGCGACTCGACGCCGCCAAGACTTTCGGCCAGCGCAAAAATCCGCGTACTGCGCAAAACATGCTCGACCGCCGCCTGCCCGCCGTCAAGCTCGAACGACACCATGCCGCCGAAGCCGCGCTGCTGGCGCTTGGCAAGCTCGTGCTGCGGATGGCTTTCGAGGCCGGGATAGAACACGCGCTTCACCTTCGGATGCGCGTCGAGAAACTCCGCGACGATCCGGGCGTTGCGCTCGTGCTCCTTCATCCTCGGCACGAGCGTCTTGATGCCGCGCAGCACCAGCCAGCAATCGAAGGGCTGGGCGCAGGTGCCGAGCGCGTTGACCAGGAACTTGACCTTCTGGTCGAGATCGGGAGTGTTGGAGAGAATCGCGCCGCCAACCACATCGGAGTGACCGTTGAGATACTTGGTGGTCGAATGAATGACAATATCCGCCCCGAGCCTGAACGGCTGCTGAAGGTAGGGCGACAAAAAGGTGTTGTCCACGATCGAGAGCAATCCCCTTTCCTTCGCGAAAGCGGTCACGGCGGCAATATCGACAAGGTTCAGAAGCGGATTGGATGGCGTTTCGATCCAGACCGCCTTGGTCTTTTCATTGACATACGCTTCGATGCCGTCGAGGTTCCGCAGATTGATGAAGTGGACGCAGATGTTGAAATGCTCGGCAAAGGTGCTGAGGAGTCGCGCCGTACCGCCGTAGCAATCATCGGTGCAGATGATCTCGTCTCCGCTCTGGAACAGATTCATCGTGGTAGCCACAGCGGCCATGCCGGTGGTCACGGCAACCGCGCTGGAGCACCCTTCGAGAGCCGCGAGGCTGTCTTCGAGAGCCTTTCTGGTCGGATTGCCGCTCCGGGTGTAATCGAAGCCGCGATGCTTGCCGATATCTTCGAAAACAAAGGTCGAACTTTGATAAATCGGCGTCATGATCGCGCCATACGCTTTATCCGGAGCCACTCCGGCATGGATAGTGTCGGTCTGAAAACTCATGAAGGCAGTGCTTTTACTGATTTTTTATCGATGATGATCCAGATGCCGCTCTGAACAAAGCCTGGATTGCTGATTATTCTCGTGTCGTTCAGCTCATATGAAAACGGCGATTATTTGGAAATGTAATTAACGATTGTTAATTTTGAAAAAAGAAAATCGCCCTTTTTTAGACGTACAGCGTATAAGGTCGCGCTACTTCATGAATTCTAACTTTTGATACCATGTCACCGCATCCTGCCAGCAACGGAATCCCGATGCCCATCGTCAGCCTCAACCGGAGCGTGCTCCTCACCGGCATTGTACTCGGTATCATCCTCCAGCAGCCGCTCTTCACGACCGCGCTCTTTCTGATTGTCCTTCCGGCGGTGCTCTGGGGCCAGAAAGCGAGCCTCATTTATATGATCGGATCACGCCTGTTCAGGAAACAGAACAAGACCGCGACGACCGAAAGCCCGATTCTGATGCGCTTCAACAACTCCATTGCCGTCATCATGCTCGGCATGGCGCAGGTTGCATTCCTCTTCAACGCAACAACGGCAGGCTGGGTGCTCTCCGGTATCGTCGCCGTCGCGGCCTTCGTGGCCCTCTGCGGCTTCTGCTTCGGCTGCTTCCTCTACTTCCAGTTCAACTTGCAGCGCTACCGACTGTTCGGCAGCAAAAACAATTCCGGCGCGAATACCTTGCAGGTCGAGCATTGAGTGATGGAAAAGTCAATTTTGAAAAAATGGCGACCCCGAGCAGTCGGGATCGCCATCCACTTCCCCTCTCCCTCAACCGGCCACACCATCACGACGCTGTATTTGCAACCTGCGTAAAGGCATCGAATCGTAACGATTACCCGAAAATCCATCCCGAAAAATCAAACCATGCACCGCCCTTCCGCTTCGCCATCCGCTGAACCATCGTCGAGACAAACTTCTGAAGCGAATGACAAAACAATTCTCATAGCGGACAGCCAGTACCTCACAACCACCGCGCTGAGTTCGCTGCTTGTCGAAAAAGGCTACACAGTGCAGACGGCAGCATCGCGGCATGAGCTGATCGGCGAGCTGAAAAGTGGTGACGTCTCCCTGCTCGTCACCGATTACATCCTGTTCGATTACCGCTCGATCAACGATCTCCGGGAGATCGCCGCCAGCCAGCCGGAGATTCCGGTGCTGGTGCTCTGCAACTCGATCAATCCGATGCAGATTCGCGAGCTGAACCTCGCCGGAATTCGAAATATCGCGCTCAAGACCGATGAACGGACGGAGCTGCTGCACGCCGTCGCGACGGCGCTGAAAAAGAAAAAAGCCTATACTGGCAGCGTGCTCGACATCCTGCTCCATCAGGATGGCCCCGCGCAGGAGGCCAATCTTCTGACCAGCTCCGAAATCGAGATCGTCCGGCTGATCTCCTCCGGCCTCTCCACCAAAGAGATTGCCGCCAAAAAGCACATCAGCTTCCATACCGTCATGACCCATCGCAAAAACATATTCCGCAAGCTCGGCGTATCGAGCAGTCAGGAGATGATGCTGCTGGCCATCAAGGCCGGTCTGATCGACAACATCGAATACCACATTTGACC
Source organism: uncultured Chlorobiales bacterium (assembly GCA_903901395.1). Taxonomy (GTDB): domain Bacteria; phylum Bacteroidota; class Chlorobiia; order Chlorobiales; family Chlorobiaceae; genus Chlorobaculum. The sequence continues at coordinate 5,496 of CAIUQW010000055.1, forward strand.
TCTACCCTTTTAACGGTATGAAAAATACCGCTTCGGCGGGATTTCCCGACCGGCCTGTCATAACGATCTTGAATACGATCAACTATCTCACACAAAATCACTTGCACCATGGCACGAATCGCGAAAAAACTCACCGACCTGATCGGCAACACTCCGCTTCTTGAGCTGGAGAATTTTGGCCGGGCAAACAACGCCTACGGCACGATCATCGCCAAGCTCGAATACTTCAATCCGGGCGGCAGCGTCAAGGATCGCATCGGCTACTCCATGATCGAGGCGGCGGAGAAAGCCGGTCTGATCAACGCCGATACGGTCATCATTGAGCCGACCAGCGGCAATACGGGCATCGCGCTTGCATTCATCGCCGCCGCCAAAGGCTACCGGCTGATCCTGACCATGCCGGAGACGATGAGCATCGAGCGCCGCAACCTGCTCAAGGCGCTCGGCGCGGAGCTGGTGCTGACTCCCGGCCCGGAGGGCATGGGCGGCGCGATCCGCAAGGCCGACGAGCTGAA